>PLST01000097.1 GCA_003164255.1 Acidobacteriaceae bacterium
CTGAACAGGCTGCGGAAAAAGGCGCCTTCGGTCGAGCTGAATCAGCAGGGGCTAAAGCCCGACGTTGATTCTGCGGCTTTTGCGGCACGAGTAAACTCGTGCCCTGATACAAACCACTTCACCGATGGAGTTTTTCCGCAACCTGTGAAGGCCCCTGCTCCCTCCGCAAGCCCAAGACCGTATAGCCTGTTTCATTCCCAGCGGGTCGGCGACGCCGGTGGACGACTGATTCAAAGCGCGGCGGGGAGTTCTTCGTATCCCACCCAGCGTTTTTTCTGCGATCTTCGAAAAGCAACTGCAGATCCTTCGAGTACGGTCGCTCCCCACCCCACGGACAAAGATCCGTCCGCGGGGACCCCGGCTGCGGCGACCTGCGCTCAGGATGACAGGCTCTTTTGATATGGGCTTTGGATGGAGTAGCGATGATTTAATTTCCGGGATGGCCCACCCTCGCCTGGCCAGTGCGAGGGTGGGGGTTCTTTGTTGCTTTTGGGGAGGCGGGTCAGAGTTCGTGCTGGAGGCGACCGAAGGGGGCGCCAATCTCGGCGCAGGGGTCTGCGTCGGGCGGATCCTGCCACTGAGGCTCTCGCATGAGTATCTCTGGCAGGGATGGGCCTCTGCGCTTCTTCTTCGATTCGTCGGCGTTCCTGGCGCCGGTGAGATCGATGAGGAGTTTTGCGCTGCCGACGCTGCCCTGAACGGTTCCCTCGATCAGCGCAGCGGCGATCCTGCCGGATTGAGATGCTACCGCGACGTTGATGGCATTGCGCAGGTTGATTCCGGCGACGCCGGGTTTGGTCGTTCTGCCCTTTGCCGTTGCTTTTCTGCCACTCGGCTTGCAAGTGGGTTTTCTGCCCGGGTTGCCTTTGACCTCGGGCAGCGGTTGTTTTTGAGAAGCCGGTTTGTTGGCCGACTTCAGGTTATTGGTAGACTTCTTTTTGTTTCTCAGTACAGCCTTTTTTGAGGCCATCGTTCACCCATTTCCGGCCACGCCCCGCGGACTTTTGTGCCCGCAGAAGAGCAGCATGCAACGGTTCCGCGCCGGAACCGCCCCGAAAACGAATCGTCAGGAATGTTGCCGATGATTATTAATGATTGCCGATGTTTTTCGTCTCCTCTGCGCACGCGCGCCGCGAAGATGGCCTGTTTTGATGAAAGGAGGGCTGTCTCCTGCTCTCCTTTTTGGTTCTTTACTTTGGATCTGTTTCAAGCGTAGCGAAAAGCGGGCTAATTATCTGCAAACGGATTTCCGACGCGCTGCCAGCGTTCTGTCGGGCCTGACCGCGCTCATGGCGTCACTGTTGTTTACTGGGAGGACATTGCTGGGTTGGCGGTGAGTCGGGCGGGGCAAAGTCCAAATCACGAAAACATCCCACAAGCCGACTTTCGGGGACTGATCTTGGTCATTTGCGGATTGGCTTGCGTCGCGTGTGAAGTTGGTAATCGCGTCTACTTCGTGCAGGGCCAATGGTGCCGAGATGCGGTCTTGACCGGAGCGATCTTGCGCACTAGACTCGGTCATCGCGAGGATTCCATGAGAATAGCCAGGACTTCCACTTGGATTGCGTTCGTTTGCGCGATCCCTTTGCTGTTGGCCAAGCTTCCTGCCCAGATCGTCGGCGGTCAGGCAGAGTCGAACCTGCTTTCATGGGGCGCGGGGGCGCTGGTGGTGCAAGCGCCGCCCTCCTACTCCGACAGGGGCAACTGGTCGCCGGAATCGCTGTTGGATGAGCTGCCCAGCACAGGCTGGGCCACCAAAGCAGGCGACCTGACGCCCAAGGTCTTTGTTTTCGAGATGGCGGACAAGAGCACGATCACCAGCCTGGCCTTTGACACCGCCCAGGTGGAGAAGCCGGCGCGGGGGGCCAAGGATGTGAAGGTGGAGATCTCCGATAGCGAGGACGGAGGGTTCACTGTTATCGCGACGTCGTCTCTGGCACAGGTCAAGGACCACCAGAAGTTTGCGCTGAAAGCGCCGGCGACCGGGCGGTATCTGCGGCTGACTGTTCTCAACAACTGGGGCGATGCACAGTACATGGAGATCATGAACGTCTACGCCTATGGCAAGTCGCTAGGGAAACGGACGCTGCCTGATAACTCCGGTATGTTCTCTTCCTCGTATGGAAACTTCCACATGCAGCAAACCGGTTCGGCTGTGAACGGTTGTTATGAGCACAGCAACGGCCTGATCGAGAACGGTGGATTTGACGGCAGGGTGCTGCGGTTCACTTGGAGTGAGGGAGAGGTTGTGGGGCCTCGCCGCAGCGGCCCGGCCATGCTGATCTTCGCCGACGATGGGCAGTCGTTTACCGGGTATTGGTGGTATGGCGGCAGCAACGGCGCGCCCTCAGGGGGTTGGCAGGGCAAGTGGGTTGCGAAGGATATTGGCTCGTGCCCGAACTGGAAGCCGGGTGCGAATGAAGTGGTGCAGCAGTTGAACAGCGAAGGACGCGCGCGGCTCTACGGGATTCTGTTCGACACCGACTCCGACCACCTGAAAGGGAACTCCAAGCCGACTTTGGATGCTCTGATTGCCGCGGCGAGCACCCAGCCAACGTGGAACTTCGGGATCGAAGGATACACGGACAATGTGGGCGGAGACGCACATAACCAGACGCTCTCAGAGCAGCGCGCCCGGTCAGTGAAGGCGTACCTAGTGGCCGCGGGCGTGAATGCAAACAGACTGACGACCCAGGGATTTGGCGCGAGCAATCCGGTGAGCAGCAACGACACCGAGCTTGGACGGTCGCAGAATCGGCGGGTTGAAGTGGTGAAAAAGTAAGTGGAGAGGCTGGTTGGTTTGACTTGAGCGACCCGCGGAGAAGCGAAGACTGGGCAGATCGGTACCGAGAAACGCCGTTGTCGACAGAAATGATTATGGAATGATGCCAAATAGCCAAAGCACTCGTCGATATCCACAATCCAGGCAAGGACGGAAATACGCGCTTCTCCATTGCGTGGG
>PLST01000300.1:0-9842 GCA_003164255.1 Acidobacteriaceae bacterium
GGAACCTTCTCCTACGTTCTGCAGGATGAAAACGGCCAGATCGCGCTCACGCATTCCGTCTCTGCCGGCCTCGATTACGCCTCCATCGGACCCGAGCATGCAGCCCTTCACGACTCCGGCCGGGCCGAGTACCTTTCCCATACCGACGCAGCCGCTCTCGATGCGGTCGTCCGTCTCTCCCGCACCGAAGGCATTCTTCCGGCTCTTGAGAGCGCCCATGCCGTCGCGGAGGCACTGCACCTGGCTCCCACGCTGTCCGCTCATGAAATACTGGTGGTGAACCTCTCTGGACGCGGCGACAAGGACATGGGGATTCTCGCTCGCGAGTTGAACATTCAGGGAGCCTGAACGTAGATTTCGATGGCGATTAAGTTCAATCACAAACCGGGATTGGTGGTCTACCTGACCGCCGGCGATCCCTCGCTTGACGCCACGCGCGCCATCGTTCTGGCCGCCATCGATGCCGGCGCCGACGTGATTGAACTGGGCGTGCCCTTCAGCGATCCGCTTGCCGACGGCCCCGTCATCCAGCGCGCCATGGAACGGGCTGTCGCCCGCGGAGTGCGCCTCGCCGATGTGTTGCACCTGGCCAAAGAAATTCGTGCCGAGCGCCCTACAGCTGGACTGGTCATCTTCAGCTATCTCAATCCGATTCTTCGCTATGGTCTCACCCGCTTTGCCGACGATGCCGCTGCGGCTGGGGTTGACGGCGTGCTGACCACCGACATGATTGTCGAGGAGGCCGGCGATTACCTGGCCGAGCTGGGACGGGTGGGTCTAGCGCCCATCTTTCTGGCCGCGCCCACCAGCCCCGACGACCGGCTTGAGGCGATTGCCACTCATTCAAAAGGTTTTGTTTACGCCATCTCGCGCACCGGCATCACCGGCAAACAGCAGACAATGACCTCCGATGCGGCCTCGCTCGTAGCCCGCATCAGGCGATGGACCAAGCTGCCGGTGGCCGTCGGTTTTGGCATCTCCAACGCGGAACACGTCGCCCAGGTGGCGGAGTTCGCGGATGCCGCGGTGGTCGGCAGCGCCATTGTCGAGCTCATTGAACGCTCGACACCTGAGTCAGCGCCCGGTGCAGTGGCCCGATTTATCAAGGGCCTGCAGCTGCCCCAGGCGGCTCTGGCCCGGTAAAAATGCTATCAGCCCTCAGTCTTGAGCCTTTAGCTTTCAACCATTCCTCTGCCACATTGAGCCGCCGCGCTCTTGATTGGCAAGCGACAGGTGAAAGGCGAAGGCCAGCGACTGAACGCCAACTCGGTTCTTGATTGAGTCACCGCGCCCAGGCCGGAGACGCACCACGAGGATGAAATGACGCTGGAAGAACTGCGAAAACGAATCGATGAGCTGGATCGCCAGCTGGTGGAACTGCTCAATGAGCGGGCCCGCGCAGCCAAGATGGTGGGGCACCTCAAGGTAGCCACATCTTTGCCGGTCTACGAGCCGGCGCGCGAAAAGGTGGTCTACACCAACGTGCGCGCCGCCAACAAGGGGCCGCTGCCCGACATCGAGTTGACGCATATCTACGAGCGCATCATCGACGTGATGCGATGCCTGCAAAGCGACGAGTTGGCGTCAGAAAGAAACGCCCAGGCCACCGGCCTTGGCAATGCCGCGAATGCAAAGACATTCGAGACAGGGAACAAGCAATGATTGTAGCCATGCAGGAGAAAGCCACCGAAGAGCAGATTGATACCGTCATCACTGCCATGGTGGAATCCGGAGTCAATGTTCACCGAACCACGGGCGCCTACCAGACCATNNCTTTACGTCCACAGAATTACCGCGCCCTACAAGCTGGCCGGTCGCGCTTTCCGTCCTGAAGGTACCCAGGTTGAGTTTCGCAACGGCGTAAAAGTCGGCGGCGACCAGATCCACGTGATGGCCGGGCCGTGCTCCATTGAAACCCGCGAGCAGATGTTTGAAACCGCGGCGCGCGTCAAGGCCGCGGGCGGCAGTTTTCTGCGCGGAGGCGCATTCAAGCCGCGCAGTTCGCCTTACGCCTTCCAGGGCCTTGGCATTCCGGGGCTCGAACTCATGCGCGAGTCCGCCGATGCACATGGCCTGCTCACCGTCAGCGAGGTCATGGAGATCGCGCAGATTGAGCCCATGTTGCCTTTCGTCGATTGCTTCCAGGTAGGCGCACGCAACATGCAGAACTTCAATCTGCTGCGCGAGCTCGGCCAGGTACGCAAGCCGGTGCTGCTCAAGCGTGGCATCGCCGCCACCATTGAAGAACTCTTGCTGTCGAGCGAGTACATCATGTCAGGCGGCAACTACGACGTAATCCTCTGCGAGCGCGGCATCCGCACCTACGAAACCTCCACGCGCAACACCATGGACATCTCGGCGATTCCCGTGCTGAAGAAGCTCTCACATTCGCCGGTCGTCGCCGATCCCTCCCATGGAACCGGCCGCCGCGACATGGTGGCGCCCATGGCCAAGGCCTCCGTTGCTGCCGGGGCTGACGCCATTCTCATGGAAGTCCATCCCAACGCCGACAAAGCCGCCTCTGACGCTGCTCAAACGCTCTACCTCGATCAATTCGAAAAGCTNNGCCCCTGGTCCCGATTCTGGGACCAGGGAATGCAGAACCAGCCCTGCCAACTCTGCCTGCAAGGACGACCATGATCTCGCGCATCTCCATCCTCGGCACCGGCCTGCTCGGCACTTCCGTAGGCCTCGCTCTGCGTGCAGCCGGATTTCGCGGCGAAATCGTGGGTTGGAATCGCAGCCCAGATCATGCCGAGCTCGCCAAGCAGATGGACGCAATCGATTCTGTAGCAGCCGACGCCCTCGAAGCTGCCCGCGCAAGCCAGGTAGTTCTGCTCTCCGTTCCCATCTATGCCACGCTCGATTTTATGGAGAGACTGGCGCCCATCCTCCCCTCGGAGCACTTGGTCACCGATGTAGGCAGCACCAAGCGCCTCATCACCGAGGCCGGTATACGCCTCTTCAATACGCCCGAACGTGCCGCGTTTCTTCCCGGTCATCCCATGGCGGGCAAGGAGCGCGGCGGCGCTTCTCTGGGCGACGCCAATCTCTTTCGCGGTGCCGTCTGGCTGTTTACTGACGATCCGGCCGCGCAGCGTTCTCCGCACTCGGCCGCACTCATTCAAGCCTGGCGCGAACTCGTCGTCTCCATGGGCTCCAAGGTCCTCGATCTCGACGCCACGCGCCACGATGAGCTGGTCGCCTGGGTCAGCCACCTGCCGCAATTCCTGGCCACTGCGCTTAGCGCTCTGCTTGAAGATGAAGTCGGCGATGCGCCCGAGTTGAAAGACGTGGGAGGCCGCGCCCTGCGCGAGATGACGCGCCTCGGCGCCAGCCCCTTCTCCATGTGGCGCGACATCGCCTACACCAACACCGAGCCCGTTGAGGCCGCGCTCGCCGCCCTCGAGCAGCGCCTGGCCCATCTTCGCGAAAACCTGCGCACGCCCGAGCTTCGCGACGAGTTTGAGCAAGCCAACCGCTTCCGCCGCGAATAGCACCATTCCAATCCCGACAGGTCACCGATGCCTTCTGATCAGGATCTCTACAACGAACTGGCATTCTACACCCTGGCACACGTTGATCCGGCTTTCATTCACCAGAATGTAGTGGATGCCTTTGCCGCTCAGACCGCCGGGGAAACCACAAAGCCGATCACCATCGTCTTCGCACTGATTGGTTTGTACCTTTACGTTGAGAAAGGCTACACAGGGAAACAAGTGCAGCGGGCGCACATGCAGCTCGCAAAGTTCCGCAGGCAATGGTTCATGCCCGCTCTACCACTCGATCGTGGCGCGATTCGCATTCAGGATGTTTTGGCGGCCGCTCCCGGCGCCGACCGCGACGCGATGATCCGCAAGTGGTGCGAGTCCGCATGGCAGCCATGGAGTGCAAGCCGCCAGCAAATCCTCGACCTGGCCAAAAGCGAGCTCGGCGTGGACTAACCCGATCTGGATTAACCCGGCGATGAGCCGGATCGCTTTTAACAAGTTTGCAGATTGCCTGTGCTACCGTGAACGGGTGCGATCGTGAGCACTCCAATTCCGACGCAAATTGCCGAATCATCTGGAGAGACAACCATGAAAAAGACACTGGCGTATTTCACTTCGATGGCGGCGCTTGCGCTCGCCTGCGGTTTGCCGGCTTTAGCGCAGACTGATTTCAACGTAACCAAAACCATGCACATCGGCGGCGAAGGCGCGTGGGACTACCTCACCGTCGACTCCGCAACCCATCGCCTGTTTGTTACGCGCACCACCCACACCATGGTCATCGACGCGGTCACCGGCAAGACCCTTGGCGACATCCCCGGCCAGAAGCGCTCCCACGGCACAGCAATCGTACCGGCTGTCGGGCGCGGCTTTATAACCGACGGTGGTGGTGATGGCGCCATCGTTGTCTTTGACCTCAAGACCTATGCCACGCTCGGCACGCTGGCCACCATGCCGGACTCCGACGGCATCATCTACGATCCGGCGGCCAACCTGGTTCTCGCAGTCTCCGGCGACAAGGGCATGCTCATGACCTTCAAGCCAGACATCGATCCGGTCAACGGCAAGATCGATCCGCCCATCGACCTTGGCGGTGCGCCCGAGTTTCTTGCCTACGACGATGCGGGAAAGGCCTACATCAACCTTGAAGACAAAGACATGGTTGCAGTCGTCGACCTCAAGACCCGCAAGGTTATCGCGCGCTGGCCCGTTGCTCCCGGCGGCCACCCGGTTGGCCTGGCCATTGATCGCAAAACGCATCGTCTTTTCATTGGCTGCCGCAATCCGCAAAAGCTCATCGTCATGAGCACCGACGACGGCAAGATCATCGCCGATCTGCCCATCGGTGCGGGCGTGGATGCAACCAAGTTCCACGCGGGCAAGGCCTTCGCGAGTTGCGGAGACGGTCAGCTGATTGTGGCTTCTGAAAAGGACGGCAAGTTCAGCGTCGACCAGATCGTCAAGACGCCCAATGGAGCCCGCACCATGGGCATCGACGACTCCATCTTCAGCGTTTACCTGCCGACGGCTGAGTTTGAGCCCGCGCCCGCGGGGGCAGCGTCCAAAAGGCCCAGGCCAAAGCCGGATTCCTTCATGATTGTTGAAGTCGGGCAGAAGTAATCGGCCAAGAGAACTTGCCGGGTGCCCCAGGTGCCTCGCATTTGGGCACCTGGGATTGACGCGGCTTCCGAGCCGCAAAAACCGCTCTAATTCACGCCTTCTTTCGCGGCTTCACTCTTCGCGTCCGCGGGGTTCAGAACCGTGAACCCCTCGCCCGCGGCTGCCTCGCGCAGATGCGTCGAAGCCGACACAAACACGATCTCCATGCCTTGAAACATGTCGCGCGCCGTCAATGCTGCGCCCAGCTGCAAGGCCTCTGTCCATCGCAGGCTGCTGCGGTCAAGCAATTGCCGCGCCGCTTCAATCACGGCCGGATTCAGCGGCTGCTGCACCATGCGCGCCGACTCCGTGCGCAAAACCGATAATGCCGACGCCGCATCCTCATGTGAGATGTCGCCTGCGCGCTCGCGGCGCTTCAGCACCGCATAAACCTCCAGAGGCGTTGAAGCGGAGATCAGCTTGCGATTGTCCTCCGCCGCTTCCATCAGCCCAATCAGTTCCGCAGTTCCTGGTTCCTGCGCAAAGAGCTTGACGAACGCGGTCGCCTCAAGAAAGTAGAAGCTCAAATCTCACCTCGTTCTTCATCGATGGTTTCTGAGAGCGGTTCCCCCTGCACGGCAACCGGATGAAACCTCTGTGCCTCTTCCGGAATCCCCGCCTCCGCGCGGTTCAGGCGGATGGTCGTCGTCGGGTATGCCGGCGTCTTCGGATTCGCGATCTTGCTCGTCATCACAACGCCGCGCTGGATTGCCTCGGCCAGCACCATCTGCCGCATTTCCGGATGCTGGTTCCACCGGAATGCCTTGCGCGGAAGAAATGAATCCCGGAACCACTTCAGCGCAATAAACGCATGTCCGCCGCGTTCGGCCTCGGCCAGCGCCGCGCAAAGCTCTTTCACGCGCGCATCCATGTCTGCTGGAAGAACCGCCTCCTGGGCGTCGTCTTCTTCCTCGTCCGCAACGTGCACCGCGCCGGCACGGTGCGTGCGCACTGCGCGCGGAGAGGCTTCGACCTCGTCGATGCGCTCAAAATAGATGCGCACTTCATCGTCGTCCGGTGACCAGGTATCCGCAGACGCATTGCGCCGCTTGCTCCGCCCGTTCTCGCTGCAGAGCTCCACAATCGCCTGGTATCCCTCCGGAGCAAGAAACCGCAAGGCCCTCACCAACCCGGGGTCCTGCGAATACGCCAACTCGTTCAGTGCTTCTTCAATAATTTCTTCCGCAGCGGGAATGCTCAGATTGCCGCCGTCTATGCTGCCGAGTGCAGCCTTCGCCGATTTCATTTCTTCTCTCCGTTTGGTGGTTCAGTTGACGCGGCCGGTGCCCCTGCAGTTTCACTGCATGGGTTGGGGACGGCGCATCGCCCCGCGCTGTCAAAAGACAGCTGTGCTGGTTCTCGTCCTGACCGTACCCGGCTTGGAGGCGATGAATTCTCCGCCGCCTCGCTTTAATCGATCCGGGCGTTTGTAATTTTCAGTGTGATGACCGGTTCCGCTGGCTTAGGCCACTCTCCGGCCAATATTTGGGCCCATGGCGTCTCTCGAAGCAATGGTTGACGGTGCGTGGTTCATCAATAGGCTCTTCAATCGCAAAAGCCGTCTTCCTGCGTTCTCTTTTTACGTTACATATTTCGAGAATTACGTTGGAGTCGGCTGTGGGGCCAGTTAAAACTGCCGGGCCCTCTATCAATTCAGCGTTATACAGGCCACAGTGTAACCCAGATTTGGCTCTCGCGCACTGCAAAATGTTCAAGTTAGCATCAGCGCGGCGTTACTCCCGGCTATCCGCAAGGCGCCTCGGCGCTCACTTAAGCGTTGCGAGTTCGTACAATAGAAGCTATGCGTCGTTGTCTGCTGTTCCTGCTGCTCTGCTTTCTTCTTACAACCGGACTGCACGCCGATGGCCCGGCTTTCGACCTTTCCGGACCCAAAGTCGACGTTCACGTAAAGCGCGGGAACATCACTCTGCCCATCGCAGAGACCCCCAACCTCCTGCCCGGCGACCGACTCTGGATTCATCCCGACCTGCCCGAAAGCCAATCGACTCACTTTGTGCTGGTCGTTGCCTTCTTGCGTGGCGCAACCAATCCTCCCCCGCCGGAATGGTTCACCCGTGTTGAAACCTGGACTCGCGACGTGCGCGATGAAGGCGTCTTCGTCACCGTTCCGGCTGAGGCGCAACAGGCGCTCATCTTTCTTGCTCCTGAAACCGGAGGCGACTTTAATACCCTGCGAAAGGCCGTGCATGACCGGCCCGGCGCTTTTATCCGTGCCGCCCAGGACCTGCAGGCGGCCAGTTGGGACAGGATGCGCGTTGAAGCTTACCTCGCGCAGGTCAAAGCCACCTCCCAGACCGACCCGAAAGCACTCAAGGAGCATGCTGAGATGGCGGCCCGCAGCCTGGGCGTCAAGATCAATCAGGACTGCTTTAACCACCCCGTTGACCAGCAGGTCTCCTGCCTTTCGCAAAACTCCACGGGACTCGTACTCGACGACTCCAATGCCCAGTCGCTCGTGTCGCAAATTACCGCCGGCAGCACCGCCGACCTCATGAACCAGATCAGCTACTCGACCCTTGGCGGAGCTGGCGCCTACAGCCCCTATGTCGGCGCAATCGTTGACACCGCCCGCATTCTCTCCTCACTCCATACCGCGCATTTCCAGTACATTCCCGCACTCGCCCTGCCGTCGGCAGACACGCTCAATCTCCGCCTCAACACTCCGCCCTCCTTCCGCGATCCCAAGTCGGTGGTCGTGGTCGCTCTGCCTCCACTCGGCGCTGCCAGGCCTGAGCCCCTCCATCCGCTCGTTCCCACTGATAATTTCTGCGCACAGAAGCCCGGCCTCGTTCTCCCCGCCGAAGGATCTCCCATGGTCTTCTCTTCCCAATTGGCGCACGATCTGTCCCTCCGCATTGAGGACCCTGCCCGCGCCAAAAGCGCCCCCATAGAACTTCCTGTCACGGCCGATCCCTCAAGGGGAGGCCTCGTCCTCAAGGAGCCTGCGCCCTCGCTGCCACCGGGCGAGCTCGTCGGCGTTATCCACGGCAAGTGGGGTTTTGACGATTGGACCGGACCGCAATTCCACCTGCTCTCGCCGCAGCCCGGAAGCTGGGCCTTGGCTGCAATCGATCAGTCTGCCCTGGTCGTCGGTCGCGAAGACATCCTGCACTTTGACGGACAGGACAGTCTCTGCATCCACAAGGTGGAGGAACAGTCTGCCCATGAAGAATCACGAGAACTTGACTGGAAGTCTCCCAAACCAGACGCCTTGCAGGTCTCGGTTCCCATGAAAGACGCGGCTCCGGGTCCGGTCACCATCGCCATCTATCAGTATGGCGTTGAAAAGCCTGAAGCCATCCAGATGACCGCATTTGCCGACGCGGCTTCGCTCGATCGGCTCACGCTGAGCCAAGGCGATTCTGATGTGCTGCTCAAAGGCACGCGCTTGGACGAAGTAGCTACGGCCGAGCTCGATGGCATTACCCTCAAACCCCTCACCCTAAGCCGCGTTGAGGACCACGACCAGCTCCTCATGAAGGCCGATTCTTCCACCGCCCGCCTTGAACCCGGCAAGCAGTACAGTGCCCGCGTCGAACTCAAGGACGGCCGCATGCTACGCGTCCGGGTCACCGTGGATCCTCCGCGTCCGCAGATGGCATTGCTCAGCAAGGGTGTGCAGGAGGACAACGCTGCCGCCCCTTCGCCCGTGCAGCTCGGCAGCGCCGACGATCTTCCCCTCGACGGCCGCATGGTCTTCTTTCTCAAGTCCACTGTGCCCGCCAGGTTTCCCCGCAACGAGAAGGTGGAACTGGCCGCGGTCGACGGTAGCTTTGACACCGAGCTTTCGCTGGCCGACGGCAGCCTGATGCTTGAGGACGCCAAAACAGCGATGGGCAATCTTGAACCGCTCAATCGCCTCGGAGCTTCAGCCTTCGGTCCCATCCATGTGCGCGCGCTCTCCGCTGAGGGAGCCGCCGGAGACTGGCTTCCTTTGGGAACCCTGGTCCGCCTGCCCGGCTTTAAGGAGCTGCGCTGCCCCCACGCCGCGTCAAGGCCCTGCGTGCTCACAGGGACCAATCTCTTCCTGGCTGCATCCATCGCTGCCACGCCGGACTTCGACAATCCCACCGATGTGCCACCGGAGTTCCCGGGAACGCAGTTGACCGTTCCGCATCCCGCCAACGGTACGCTCTACCTCAGGCTCCGCGACGATCCCGCAACTGTGCAGACGCTCAATCTTCCTGTGACGTTGGTGGCGCCGGCAGCCTCAGAGTCGGCGGCTGCCCGGAACAGGCCTCAGACGGCCCAGCCTGCCGAGCTTCCTGCGCCCGATTCTGGCTCACCGACCTCAGCAGCACCGCCAGCCGCGCCCGCTGAAACGCGCCCTGACTTGGGGCCAGCCGACCTCTCCGCGGTGCCGCAAACGGACTCCACGCCGAAAAAGTAGCCTGCAGACAGACGCAACAATCCTGTCCGCTTGCGGTCAGCGCCCCCGTCTGAGTTTGTCCACTTCAGATTCCTGCGTGTGCCGGCGTGTTCCGGCTAAAGCACTGCCCGTGGCTTGAACTCACTCTAGTTGAAATATGCCCGGTTCTTTTCGGCAAACTCCGCTTTGTCGGCGGGCAGTTCGTCGAGGACATAGATCGCATTCTGCGCACAAACCGAGGCGCAATTGCCACAATCGATGCACTCATCCGGATTGATGTATACCTGCGACACGGTGCCGGC
>PLST01000300.1:9904-18392 GCA_003164255.1 Acidobacteriaceae bacterium
GCACCGTGACAGGAGTCACGCACGTCGCCTCATTCGCAAGTTTCAAACTCGAAATGGCCTGATTTTCCGGCGCGATTCCCAATCGGGAAACTCCACCAGTAAGGTTTGAACGCACGCAACAGGGCATTCCCGGACATCCATTCAGAAGACCCGCACACGCAACCCGGCGCTGACCACAAAGGAAGACATGGCCCCATACGTAAACTGCGGCCAGCACTGGTACTCCACATCCGCCGCGCGCACGTAGAGCCTCCGCCTCACCTTCAAGTCGACTCCGCCGCCCACCGTCACCACAAGGAACCTGCCTCGCGCCAGGTCATACGGAAAGTTGAAATCGCCAAACCCAACCATGCCCTTGCCATAGGCCTGCAGATTGCCGAAGCTGTGGTGATAGCGCGGACCAACCGAGTAGGTCTCCGTGTGCACATTCGCTCGCTGGTTCAGCTCCACCCAGCGGCCCTCCAGTTCCACTCCTAGAGGGCTCTGCGCATCCAGATCCACAAAGCCCGTCACGCCTCCCATGGTGCGCACGCCGTATTGCAGGTAGATCCCCGAACCCGCCACTCCGGCTGAAACCCGCAGTCGGCCCGCATCTCCGTCTGGAACCGTCTGGCCGTGCGCCCCGGCAACCAGGCAAAGGCTCAATGCCAGCGTCACAGCCGCATTTGACCGCTCCCTTTGCCATCTCGTCATTTTTTTTGCTCTAGTTCGTGATGATCAACATCACGTTCTGGTAATGAACCATGTTGGTGGTGGTCCCCGTCGCGGTTACCTCGATCACGTACGTGCCCGGCGTCGCGCTGCCCATACTCATCCCGCCGCAGCCGGCCATCAGCAGGGTTGCCGCTGAGAGCAACATCGCCAGCAACACATTCCAGACTCCCGTGTGCCGCCTGCGAAATCTCCACAAGATTCCTCCGAACAGCAGGCTGAACGACAGCAGCGCCCCGGCCAGCGATCTCCTACGGCCGGGGCTCTGCCCGTTCATGGCCGATGCGCCTCCGCTCAGCGGATCATTGGTGTCAATCGTCAATTGATCCGAGGCGGTCCCGTTGGCGGCCAGCGCGACGCTGAGCGGCGAAAAGTGACAGGTGACCCCCGCCGGCAGCGACCCGCAACCCAGCCCAATGGAGTCAGCAAATCCGGCGCTCGACGTCAGCGTCACGATCACAGTCGCATTTTGTGTTGTCTTCAGCGTGATCGTCGGCTCCAGCGAGACACTGAAGCTCCCTGCCGTGCCCGCAATCTCAACCCCTTGCGACGTCGACGAGACGTCGATCGCGTCGCCGCCATAAACCGCGACCACGGAGTAATTGCCGTTGGGCAACGTCGGCGTAAAACTGGCCACGCCGCTGGCGTCGAGCGTAGACGTACCCAGGACTGTGCTACCGCTCGTGAACGTGACCGTACCAGCCGGCGCAGGACCTGATGCAGCAACAACCGTAGCCACCAGCACCGCCTGCGGACTCGCGCCTGTTGTCTTCGAAGTCGTCAGCTGGGTCGTCGTGGCAATGGGAGATACCGTTTGGCTGATCGGCGAGGAACTGCTCCCGGTGTTGACCGTGTCGCCCCCATAGCTTGCGGTCATCGTGTGCGTTCCCACGGTCAGCGCAGAAGTAGTGAACCTGGCCACAGCCGGACTGCCCGCCAGAGCCCCCGTTCCGATCGTTACGCCGCTATCGAGAAAATTTACCACCCCGCTTGCTGCTGTGTTTCCGCTCGCGCTAATCGTTGCTGTAAACGTCACCGGGCTTAAGTACGTCGAAGGATTCCCGGACGACGTGATCGCAATAGTCGTCGCCGTCTGCACAGTCTCGTTGAGGACCTGCGATGTGCTGCCCTCGATGCCTTTTGCCGCATCGCCTCCGTATGTCGCCGTGATCGGGTGAGCGCCCCCACTCAGTTTTGTCGTGTAGGCTGCCGTCGCGCTTCCATTCAACACCACGTTCTGCAGAATTGTGGTGCCGTCGATGAACGTGATACTTCCGTCCGGCGTCACGCCTCCCCCTCCCAACGCAGCCGCCGTCGCTGTCAGCGTGACGCTCTGTCCTGGCAAGGACGGGTTCGCGCTTGAGGCCACGCTTGTTGAAGTGCCTTCAAGCACGTCCTGCATCAGCGGTGGCCTGGGCTGTCCCAACCCGTTCGGGTCTGTCGAGCTCGAACTCGTGTGCCCCGGATCTCCGCTATACGATGCGGTGATCGGGTGTTTTCCCACCGCAAGCATCGCCGTCGAACTCACCGCCGTCGCGGTGGTTGCCGCTCCGCCCAGCGCCACGCCGGACGCAAGCGTGGTTGATCCGTCAAGGAAGGTCACCGTTCCCGTAAGGTTGCCCGCACTCGCTCCCGTCGTGACCGTCGCCGTCAAGGTCACGCCCTGGCCAAAGCCCGATGGATTCAGGCTTGACGCCACCGTTGTGGTTGTCGAATTGACGGCGGTTGCATCGCCCACCATTTCAATCGCAAGCGGCGAGTTCACCGTATCGCCCGCATTGCCGACGTTGATGATACCTGCCACGGGATTGCCCGCCACCATAGGCGCAAACACCACCCCTGCCGCGCAATCGCCGGCTACCGCAAGCGGTGGATTGCCGATCGTGCAGGTGGTCGTCGCCGCATCGAGCGCCGTGTTCGCTCCCGGGCTCATCGCGGTTATATCGAGCGCTGCATTCCCGTCGTTCTCAATCGTCTGGCTCATCGCCGCAGACTTGTCGAACTGCCGCACCGGAGTCGCAACCCCCAGCACAGCCACATTTCCCTCGACCTCCCTCACAACCATGTTGAGCGTATCGGCGACAAACAGATTGCCCTTCCCATCCAACGCCAGCCCTGTCGGCCCGTAAAACGTCGCGGCGTTCACCGTACCGCCCTGGTAGAGATTGCCAACGCCCGCCCCGATTGCTGTCGAGATACCCAGGCTCGCCGCATTCACCTTGCGAATCGCATTGTTTTGCGTGTCGGCAATCAATACATTCCCGGCTGCATCCACCACCACGCCCGACGGTCCCCACAATCCAGCCTGGCTGGCTGGCCCGCCGTCGCCCGAGTACGCCTGTGTGCCCGTTCCTGCCAGCGTCGCGATTGTGCTCGTCGCCGTGATCCCGCCGCCAACGGCCGCGACCTCGCGCAAGCGATTGTTCCCCATGTCCGGGATGTACATGTTTCCGGCGGCATCAAACGCAACGGCGTGGGGATAATTCAACTCCGCACCTGTCGCCAGCCCTCCATCGCCGGAGTAGCCTCCGTCCCCATTCATGTTGGTAAAGCCGTTCCCCGCCACCGTTGAAATAGTTCCGGTCGCGCCGCTCACCATCCTGATCCGGTGGTTCCCCGTATCGGCGATGAAGAGATTTCCCCCAGCGTCAAGAGTCACGCCCTGCGGCAGCCTCAACCGCGCCGCGTTGGCCGGCCCTCCGTCCCCCAAAGGACCGCTGTTGCCGCCGCCGCCGGCCACCGCCGTAATCACCCCGGTCGCCGAGGCAATCATCCTGATCGCATTGTTGCCCGTGTCGGCAACGTACAGGTTCCCCGCGCCGTCGACTGCCACACTCGTAGGGTTGTTTAGGGTCGCTGCAGAAGCCGGGCCCTGTTCGCCACTATCATGAGGCGCGCCGTTGCCGGCGATCGTCGCGATCACGCCGGGCGCGGAACAGGCAGTTCCCCGGATCGTTGCCGTCGCCTTGCCGGCGCAAACCATGCGGATCCGGTTGTGTCCGCTGTCGGCGATGTACAGGTTCCCCGCGCCGTCCACCGCTACGCCTGCGGGCAGGCAGAGCTCCGCACTTGTCGCGGCATTCCCATCCCCAACCGAACCCAGGTAAGTGCCGTTTCCGGCCACAGTAAGCTCGTTGCCCGGAACCAGAACCCCCAGACTCCCCGTTCCCACGCCCCCCAGGAAAGTAACGCCTAAAACGCGCCCAGCGGCGTCCTCTAGTTCCACCGCGCCCATGCGCACTCCGGGAGCCGACGGACTAAACGCAACGTACTCCGTGCAGGTTTGTCCCAGGGCGTTGAATGTCGCTGTCCCGCAGGTCGAAGCACCAGCGCCATGGGCGAAATCCATCCCCGCCGCGCCCATCGTCAGCACTTCCACGCTGCTCACCGCGCCGGTCGCTGTCGCCGTCACCGTCACACCGCGGGCCGCGGAGGCGATTCCCACGGGCTGGCTCCCAAACTGCGCCTGCGCCGCCGCGGCCATCAGCAGCAGTCCCGACGCCAGCCACGCGTTCCTCTCTCCGCGCCGCGCGCACGAGTGTCTTGAAGACTCTCCGCTGGATGATGGTCGCTCCATTGCTGCGCGGGAATCAGGTTCCCGCCCATAGGCCACCGGCGGATTGGCAGGCATTTCGGCCAAACCTTCGTGATCGCTCACGGTCTTCACAGATCAGGCTAGCGGGCACCGCTCTGCCGTGAATGAAATCGGGAGAGGGATTTTTCCTCGCGGTCCTGTTCCGGGAATCTGCTCGGGGCGCGGGAATTTCTCTTTCGTTTCGCTGCGGTCGCCTTCTGCGAGCACCAGCCCGCCAATCCGTAGAACCTACGGCAGCACGTACGCGGGATTAATGGCCGCTTGCATCGCCGCGGCAAAGCTCTCCCACGTGCACGACTCGTCAGTTCCGCTGCATCCCGGCACAAAGATCTCCGCGGCGGCCGGCCGATTGGCCTTGGTCAGCGGTTGCAAGTGGCGCATCTGCTCAAGTGTTTGCGCCGTGTACTCCATGCGCACAAACGGCTTGCCGCCATCGGCCGGACGCCACACTTCAAACAGCAGCGCGCCGCCCGGAGGCGTATCGTCCGCGCGTCCATCTATGATCCAGTTGATGCCCAGCGAACCCGCCGCAGCAGCAATGTTCGAATCGTGGCCCGCGATGATCAACAGCCGGTCGCCCGGCTTCTGGAGCGCCCCGGCCACGGGCTTCCCCGTTACGTTCTGCTCCAGGCTCTTCTCAATCTTGTCCAGCATGTTTGCGGCGTTCATGCGTGCCACCGGCCGCGTCCGGTAGTTGTAATCCCAGCCCGCCGAACAGAGCTGCATCAGCGCGCGCAGCGCCGCCCCGTCTACGCAGCCCCAACCCACATCGGCGTCAGGCATGCCCGTGGTGTATTCGAGCAGAAAATTCTCTGCAAACGTTGCAGCGCTCGTCACCGGCCCGCTATAGGCCGACGAATAGGCGGTGCTTCCGCCAAATTTTGCGGGGATGTCGAAGATCGAGGTGCGTTTCGATGCGAGCGGGTCCACATGTCCGCATCCGGCCAGCACACGATCCATCGCTGCCAACTGCGGATGGAGGGCTCTAGTCAGCGAGTTCGGATCGCCGCCAATTCGCCCCGCTATCGCTGCAGCGGCCAGCGCCTCGTCCCCGGGATGCGGCCCGCCCACCATACGAAACAGCGGATCTACGGTTCCTTCCTTCTGCGCGTGAACCTCAACCGTGCATCCGGGGAACATGCCTTCGGCCAGTGCCTTCCCTGTTTCGATGGTGCGCTCATCCGTGTCGGCAATGATCGTCACATGCGCCGCATCGTCGCAGCCCGTGGCAGCGAACAGTCCCTGCCTCGCAAAGTTCGCGCGATCCCATATCCCAAAAAGCTTGATCGCCTGGTAGCCATGCGGCGTCAGGTAGCTCGGTGGCACATCCCACTTGGGCCACGGCGCGGCTGCAAACTTGTTAATCGAACTGCCCTCGGTAATCGGCGAGCGAGTGCCGTGCCGGCTCAACACCACCACAAACTGCAGGGTCGCATTTGACAGGCTCGGATTTGAGTTGCCGTCCTGGCCGGCGCTTTGAGCCGCAGCCGGATCTCTTGCATCCGCCGTGGCGTTCTGCCCGGTAACGGTAGCGCTTACGGTCAAGAGTCCCGCAAAACAGAGATGCAGCCGCAACGCGGCACGGAGGTTCATTCGAATTCCTCGTCTTCTTCTTGGGGTCAAATCGGATGAATGCAAATGGTGCGCCCGGAGAGATTCGAACTCCCGACCTAACGCTCCGGAGGCGTTCGCTCTATCCAGCTGAGCTACGGGCGCGCTCTATAAGCATACCGCATTTGGGTATTCCGGACTTCCCAGGCCTGCCTGCAGCGTTCGGTCCCTAGCCTCAGTCCCGAGTCCCTCAGTCCCTTAGTCCCTTGTTCCCTTGTTCCCTGCTTTTACGCAGCTCTTCCATCACCGACTGGATCAGCTGCTTGGCTCCCTCCATGCCCGCCAGCACTGCCTGCAGATCCAGTGCCGGCTTCGATGGGTTGCGGCTCGAGGCACAATACACGCCGTGTTGCCCCACCATGATCAGCGAGTCGGTCAGCAGGTCAAGCGCCACCGCCAGCCGGCCCCGCTCCACGCCCATCATGAACTCGTGCCGTTCCAACTCGGTCCGCTTCTCGTTGAAGATATCCATCTCTCCAGCCTAAACGAAGCGCCGACTCGAATCGCCAATCCCTCAAAAAGTTCAAACCCCCAGATGCCGCATGTACTCGGCATCCAACCGGAGCTCTTCAATCGGCTCCATCTCGAACTGCTCCTGCTCCACAAAGTAGTACTTCAGTCCCGTGGCCGCGCGCATGATCGGCGCGTAATCTATCTTGCCTTTGCCCAGCACCGTCATCGTCTCTTTGCCATCGGCTCCCGGAATCATGTCCTTCACATGCATCAGCGGGAAGCGCTTCGGCGTCTTGCTCAGGTAGTCCACGGGATTATGTCCTGAAGCGAATACCCATCCAGCGTCCATCTCGAAGACCACCACCTTTGGATCGGTAAGCCGCAGCAGTTCGTCGTACACCAGCGTGCCGTCGATCACTGCAAACTCCGGCGTGTGGTTGTGAACGCCAAACGTCATCCCCGCAGCCTTCACCTTCTCGCCAATCCGGTTGAACTCGCCGGCAATCCAGTGCCAGTCGTCAAGCGTCGGCGGTCCCTTCTTCGCCGGGTCGCGGTGCATTCCTCCAGACGACGAACAGACGATGTACTCAAGTCCCAGCGTCTGCCCGTACTCGATCCACTTGTCCAGCTCGGTCTCGAGGACGTTCAGCGCATGGTGCGTGCTCACGCAGCGCAGCCCGGCATTGTCCATCGCCTTGCGAAAATCCTTCGCCGTGCGGTCGTAGTAGCCCGCCGCCTCAACCACCGTGTAGCCATCCGCATGCACCTTGGCCAGCGTCCCTTCAAAATCGGTGGGCAGCTGGTCGCGCACCGAATAGAGCTGCAGCCCCAGCGGCTTCTTCATCGGTTTGGCCGCCAACCGTGCGGCGCCGGTCATTGCCACGGCCGCAGCTGCGCCCGTGGTCTTCAGGAATGTTCTGCGCGAAGTATTACTCATCTGCTTCATCTCCCTTTTTGAACCTTTCTAAGCCCCGGCTTCTACGTCCTGATCGTCTTCGTCTGCGCGTCCCACCGGACTACACCGCCATGCAAGAACGACTGGTTCGCCATGTGGCAGCCAATGGCCGCGTTGTGTCCGAACAACTCGTCTTCCACCACGTGCTCCCGGGTCACAATCGCGTTGAAAAAGTTTCCCAGGTGCGCGGCTGTATCGTCATAGCCCTGCGGCAGCGTGAAGCTCTCCCCATCGCCCGGCGCAGGAAGCGTCTCAGGGTGCGCAGCCTTCCATTCTTCCTGCCCCTTCGCGCGCTGTGCAGCCGTCATTCCGCCCCATCCGTAGCCTTCAAACTTCGGCCGAACGTCCTGCGGCGTAAACGTCACCGTTTTGCCTGTCAGCACCATCGTGCCTGTCGATCCGTAGATCTTGATCCCCTCGTCGCCATCGCTGTTCGCCTGGTTACAGTGCAGGTGCAGGTGGATGTTGCCGTTCTCCGTCGGAAAGTCGTACACCGTCTTCAGCAGGTCAGGAAACTCGCGGCCGTCCTTGTAGTGATAAATTCCGCCGGTGGAGTAGGCCCGGCTGGCTGGCGTGTGGATCCCGGTAATTACCTGGATCCCGCTCAGCAGATGCACAAACAAATCTCCGCCCAGTCCCGATCCAAAATCCCTGAAGCAGCGCCAGCGGAAAAACTTCTTCGTGTCGAATGGTTGTTCCGGTGCGTCCACCAGGAACCCCTTCCAATCAATCGTCTCCGGGCTCGCGTCCGGCGGAATCGGGTAAACCCACGCGCCTCCCGGCGAGTTCCGGTTCCACTGCGCATCAATTTCGTGCACATCGCCCAGCCGGCCCGAGGCGTAAATCTCTCTGGCCTTTGCGTACAGGACCGAGCTCACCCGCTGGCTCCCCGCCTGAAATATTGCTTTGTGTGCCGCAACGCCCTCCACCATCGCGTATCCGTCTTCCACGCTGTGCGACATGGGTTTCTCGCAGTACACGTCCTTGCCCGCCGCAACCGAATCGAGAGTGATCCGCCGGTGATGATGATCCGAGGTGGCCACCAGAATCGCTTCCACGTCTTTGCGATCCAGCAGCCTCCGGTAGTCGCCCGTGGTGTCAAAGTCCGCGCCGTAGGCCTCTTTTCCGGCCTGCAAGCGGGTCGAATACAAATCCGCCGACCC
>PLST01000300.1:18397-18697 GCA_003164255.1 Acidobacteriaceae bacterium
CGCGAATCCCCGTGCCCACAATCGCAAATCGAATCTTGCGGCCGTCCGCAGCGGCCTGCGCTCCCAGTTCCGGCGGGTCCAGTAAAGTGGACTTCACTGCCGCACCCGCGACCGCCGCGCCCGCTCCCAAGCGCACAAAATCCCGCCTCGNNTGCGAACGCAATTCTCGCTTGTCGCACGATGCTATGTCCAATGCGCACCGACGAGTTCGGATTTCGCGCTTGTCGTCACCCCTGTTCAACGCCCTGCCGCCCAATCATGACAAAATGGACCAGACCCGTCATGACTGAAGAAAACATC
>PLST01000378.1:0-2923 GCA_003164255.1 Acidobacteriaceae bacterium
GCCTGGGGATTTCCTCTCGAAAAGCTCGACGACGTTGAAATGGCCATCCGCACCCATCAAGCCAAGGACTCACCCGAGATCATTGAGGCCGTCCTGCTCCGCGACGCAGACATCCTTGAGCAGCTCGGCGCCATCGGCGTCGCCCGCGCCCTCGTTAAAGTGGGTCGCGACACACGTTACCAAAATGTTTCTTCTGTGTTACCAGTTTTACGTACGGCCATCGCCGACTTACCGAGTAAACTGCGTCTAGCAGCCTCAGAGAACATGGCCGCACCACGAATTGAAGCCCTTCGCCTTTTTGTTTCTTCCCTTGAAAAGGAAGCCAATGGGTTACTGTATTAGGAAAACCTATGGGTACCACCGGCAGCAATAAACGGTTACCGCTGTCCGCAAAGAAACTACGATCGTTGCATTGCTGCCCGGTTCTTCTTTGGTTCCAATGAACTCATTCCGCGATCGAATGCTCTCCCTTCGGGCCCCTAAACCAGGGAGAGAGGTAAATCAACCTAAAGGAGACTCTATGCGTACGAAGCTGACTCGTTGGCTCATCCCCCCGGCTCTGCTCTTGGTTCTGGTGTTCCTGGCGGCTCCATCCGCTTTCGCGCAGGTCGGTCAAGCAGGCTCCCAGCAAGGACTGCCTCTGGTCATCGGCGCCGGCTATTCAACCTTTGCCACTGACTACGGTCCGGCCGGTACAAGAATGTCGGCCCCTGCGGCCTGGGTTGACTTCTATCCGCAGGATCTGCCCGCCAAGCTGGCCGGCCTCGGTGTTGAAATAGAAGGTCGCGACCTCAACTACCAGGCCCCCTTTCGCCTCAGGGAGACCACCGGCATGGGCGGCGTCATCTACTCCTTTCCTCGCTGGTACTACTTCCGCCCCTACGCCAAGTTCGTCGCCGGTCTCGGCGGCATCGATTTTCCCAACGCGGGCACCATCGCTCATCCCTATTCGCATGACACGTTCCTCGTCACGGCCTACGCAGGCGGTGGCGATGTCCGCGTCCTGCCCCATCTCTGGGTCCGTGCCGAATATCAGTTCCAGCAGTGGCACCAGACCTTTGGGCCCCACGACCTCACTCCGAACGGCGTCACCATCGGCGCTGCATGGGATTTCAGAATCCCGCGCCCGCCGGCCAAGCAGTAGCCACGTCAAGTCCTGATCGCGTTAAGTTCTGACCGCCTGCTCACAGGGATTCGGCCAATAGGGGCGTTCGCCGCGGCGAACGCCCCTTCAGCTTTTCTTCGCTGGCTGATACTTCCCAGCCTCCACACGGAATCCGATCGAGATCCGGTTCCACGTCCTGTTCCATGTATTGATCTGTGTAATCGCCAGCGTCAGCCGCACCAGCTCCGCCTCGCTGAACTCCTTCCGCGCCGCCTCCTAAACCTCGTCCTCCGCTTGTCCGTCCTGGATATTGGTGATCGCCTCCGTCCAGGCCAGAGCCGCCCGTTCCCGCGTTCCCTTGGTCCCTGCTTTCTCGTTCCCTGCTTTCCCGTAACTTTTTCCCCACTCCCGTGTTCAATCCAGTAACGGCTCGGCCTGCGGTTCGTCTAAAACTCTGATCCGCAGGCAAAAACAGTCAGCGCCGTTACCCATCCGGCACGCATCCTATAGCCGTGGAAGGTAAGCGGGTATTGAGGAGATATCAAGATGAATTCGACAATGTTCAAGAGAAGTTTCGTCAAGGTCATGGCCTGGTCTGCGGTTGTTGCCCTCAGCGCCGTTGTGGCGCTCGCGCAGGACACACCCGCCCCAGCCGGCCAGCGCACTGACGGACAAATCGAAATGGACGTCGTGCACGCCCTCGATGCTTCTCAGGCCCTCAAGAACGATCTCATCACCGCAGCCACCATCCAGAGCGAGGTCACACTCTCCGGCACCGTTTCCTCTGAGGCCTCCAAAAAGCTCGCCGCCTCCCTGGCCGGCCAGGTGGCTGGCGTCACCAAGGTCAACAACAACCTCCAGGTTGGCAGTCCGCAGCAGGCCCAGGCAGCGCAGGACGCCGCCGCTCCGCCACCGCCTTCTGACGACCCCGGCCAGCCGCAGCCTCAGCCTCAGCAGCAGGCCAGCATCCAGCCTGACCANNCCTCAGCAGCAACAGGGCCAGTATCCCCAGCAGCCGCAAGGGCAGTATCCTCAGGGGCAATATCCGCAGGCACAGGGTGGCTACCCGCCCCCCTATCCGCCGGCGCGCCCTCAATACGCCCCCTATCCGCCCCAGGGCTACGGCCAGCCTCAGCAGGGCTATAACCAGCCCCAGCAGCCTGCCTACCAGCAAGCCACGGGCCCCGTTACCATTCCGCAGGGAACGCTCCTTCAGCTCCGCACCAGTGAAGGTGTCGCCACCAGGAATGCCAAAGACGGCCAGCCCGTCCAGTTCACGCTCATCACTGACGTCACCAGCGGCGGCGTACTCGCCATTCCCCGCGGCGCCACTTTTCACGGCGTCGTGACCGAAAGCAAAAAGGCCGGCGAGCTAGGCGGAAGCGCGGTCCTCGCTCTCACCCTCACCTCGCTCGATCTGGGCGGCCAGAGCTACCAGCTGAATACCGATCAGTTCAAGGTCAAAGGTCCCAACAAGGCCGGTGAAACCGTCGGCAACACCGTCGGCGGCGCCGTCATCGGAACCATCATCGGATGCGCTGTGGGCCGTGGAGCGGGATGCGCCATTGGCGCCGGTGCCGGTGCGTTAGGCGGTGCCGCCGCCACTGCAGCCACGCCGGGTCCCGGAGTATGGATCCCCGCCGAGGCGCAGGTCTCTTTCCACCTCACGGCTCCCATCACCGTCAACCCGGTTAGCCCGCAGGAAGCCGCCCGTCTCGCCCAGGGCCTCTATCAAGGAGGACCCTCGCTCTACGGTCGCGGTCCCTACGGACCTCGCTACTATGCCGGCTACCCCTACGGCTACCCGCCCGTCTACTA
>PLST01000378.1:2933-3733 GCA_003164255.1 Acidobacteriaceae bacterium
GAAGCCAGGAAGCTGGAGCTAAGAGCTAGAAGCTCTATTCACTCCCCCCACGCCTTCAAGCCCCCCAAAACGGCCCTCCCTCTCCTCGTCTATAATGACTGTGACTCGCATCGAGCGAGAATTGCGCCTCCGCGCTTGTGTTCCGCTTCATTCGGCCCCACGCCGTACCCGGACCTAGGCCGCGTTCGCGCGTAGAGAGTTGAAGGTTCAAGTCCATCCATGATTCGTTTCCTGCAGACAGACAATCGCATGACCAAGGCCCTCCTTGTCGTCATCATCGGCGCCGCTTCCGTGTCCATGTGCGTTTACCTCATCCCCGGCCTCACCGGCGGCGGGTCCTCTTCGCCTGACACCTTTGCTGTCGTTTACCCGCACTGGTACAGCCGCTTTCTCTCCACCGGCGACACCGTCAGCCAGGTTCGCGTCGAGCAGGTTGCCCGCCAGCAGCTCCAGCAGCGCAGCCCGCAATATGCTGACAATCCCATGATCCTCAACTTCTTTGAGCAGCAGGTCGGCCAGCAGTTGGTTCAGCAGCAGGTCCTGCTCCAGGAAGCCGCCAAACTCGGCATCCGCGCCACTGACGACGACGTGCGCACCTATCTCCACACCGGCCCCACCGGCGATGTGCTCTTCCCCAACGGAAAGTACATCGGCGACGACCAGTACGCCGCCCTCATCTCCCAGCGCCTCAACATGTCGGTCAAGGATTTTGAAGACAGCATCAAAACCGACATCGTGGTTCGCCGTCTCCAGGCGCTCATCGCCGGCGGCGTCACCGTCGGCGATCAGGAAGTGCGCGA
>PLST01000378.1:3756-4848 GCA_003164255.1 Acidobacteriaceae bacterium
CGCCCAGCCAGATCCCCGGCGGCGTGCCCCAGCCCACACAGCAGCAGATTCAGCAGTACTTCAGCGCTCATCAGTCCGAGTACTCGGTTCCCGAGCAGGCCCGCTCGCGCCACATCCTCATCTCTGTGCCGGCAGGCGCTGACGCCAAGACCGATGCGGCGGCAAAGGCCAAGGCCCAGGGCGTTCTCAAGCAGCTCCAGGCTGGTGGAAACTGGACTGACCTGGCCAAGAAAAACTCTGACGATCCAGGCAGCAAAGACACCGGCGGCGAACTCGGCTTTGCTCAACGTGGCAAAATGGTGCCCGAGTTTGACAACGCCATCTTCGGGCAGAAGATTGGCGACATCGCCCTCATCAAAAGCCAGTTCGGCTATCACATCGTGCAGGTGGAAGAGCGCACCACGGCCCACGCGCAATCGCTCGCTGAGGTGCAGTCCACCATCCAGGCCACGCTGCTTCGTCAGAACCAGGCCGACGCTGAAGACAACTACGCCAAGGCGCTCACCTCTGAAGCCATCAAGAATGGTCTCGACAAAACCGCTGCCGCCCATCACCTCGATCTCGTCACCACNNAGGTCGCCGGAGTCTCACCGGCTCACGCCCCCGCCTTCGCTGATTGGAAGACCCACGTCCTCGACGATTATCGCGACGAGCAGCTTCCCGGCCTGCTCGGTCAAAAAACCTCCGAGCTCGCTGAAAGGGCAAAGTCTGAAAACAATCTGAATCAGGCAGCCAAGGAGATGGGCGCAACCGTCAAGTCGAGCGACCTGGTAGGCGCAACCGATCAGGTGCCTGAATTCGGTCAGGTGGCCCAGGTGGCTCCGCAGTTGTTTGACCTCTCGGTAGGCAACGTCAGCGGACCCATCAATGCCCAGCGCACCGGCGTCGTGGCCAAAATCACTGACAAGCAGGAGCCCAGCGCCGATGAAATCGCGAAGAACTTTGATCAGACCCGCGATCAACTCCTCGACCAGCGCCGCGGTGAAGCCTTCAATATCTTCATGAGCGGTGTCCTTGCCGATTACAAGAAGCACAACCTGATCCGCATGAACGCCAAGCAGCAGCCTCCGTCCCTGCCCGGCATGTAATCCG
>PLST01000224.1 GCA_003164255.1 Acidobacteriaceae bacterium
CGCGTGATAAGAATTTGTACGGTTGATGACGGTGAGTGTATTGAACTCGACGCCGTGCTTTTTGAGAAATCTGAGGCCGCGCATCACGCGGGCAAACGTCGGCTGGCCGCCTTTGTCCACACGGTAGGTGTCGTGAATTTCTTCAGGGCCGTCGACCGAAAGCCCGATCAAGAACTTGTTGCGGGCAAGAAATTCGCCCCACGCATCGTCGAGCAGAGTTCCATTGGTTTGAAAGGCGTTGTCGATGGTCTTTCCAGCCGCATGCTTGTTTTGCAACTCAACGACGCGCTCAAAAAATGGAATCCCAAGTAGCGTCGGTTCACCGCCCTGCCACGCAAAACTCACGTGCTGCGCGGGTTGCGACTGAATGTACTGACGGATGTAATTCTCGAGCACATCATCCGCCATGCGGAACTCGCGGCCGCTGCCCGCATAGAGATTTTCCTTCTCCAGGTAGTAGCAGTAGGTGCAGTCGAGATTGCAGATAGGGCCAATTGGCTTGGCCATGATATGAAACGGCTTCATCGGAATGCAGCTCTTTTCCTGAATCGCAATGCGGGCGAATGCCCAATGAAAATGCCCACGAAGCAGAGGCTCGTGGGCCGGGATTCTGGAAGATTCCGGCGATGCGGATCAGTTAAGACCGCATGATTGCCGTTTTCCCACGAGGCTGCTCGACTGTCAGGAGATCGACAGGACAACAACAAGCGCGGGATGTGAAGCGACGAAGCATCGAAAAGCAATTCCTTATTGACGACGTTCTCTCGGCCAGGGAAACCACTCTTGCGGCGAGAACTAACTCGATAATGCATGGCGACCGAAAAACTGTCAAGCAATCAGCGATGAGTCTCGACTCTTTCACAACAAATCTTGAGCCATGCTTGACACGAATTCGAGTTTATGGCTCAATACAAAGAAATGCAGGAGCAATTGCACATTCCGGCAACCCTCATTCCCGCTTCCGAGCTGACTCCCCGTCGCTCGTGTTGTTGATCCTCCGCATACTCTCACACACAATCTAACTCGCGTTAAGAGCGCCCGTGATCTGTTTGTAACTACAGATCTCATCGGCCTGACAAGATGCCTTGCGTGTGTGAGCTTCTATCTGCCATCGACAAACCACCGCTTCTAGTTGATCAACGCGTCAATCAAGACACAGATACATCACAGAATTCATCGGAAAGGAAGAGATCCATGAGTACCGGACCGCAACTTGTTCTTATAACGACGCACTGTTGTCGCATCTCTCAATTCCCTGAAGCGGATGTGCCCTGCGTCGTGGGCAGGCTCATCGTACCCATCTAAAGGCATTGCGCTATGCGCGCATTGCGATGGCCCACGACAGATGTCGTGGGCCATTTTAATTTGCGATCGAGAACGATCGCTTCTTCGGAGGCAATTATGTCTGCAGTACATCTCTCGTTACGAATCATTTTTAAGCGAAGCTTCTTCCACTTGCTGGCTGCGTTGTTGCTGGTTCTTATGGCCTCGGCGCTTTCTGCACAGATTGTCGAAACCGGAATCATTACAGGCGTAGTGAAGGACAACACAGGCGCAGTGGTGGTAAAGGCCAACGTAACCGTGCGCAACACCGGCACAGGACTGACGACCAACACAACCACGGACTCGCAGGGGCTTTTTGTGTCACCGCCGCTGAATCCGGGGAACTATGACATCGACGTCGATGTACCCGGCTTCAGCAAGGTCGTCGATCACGTCAGGCTCGAAGTTGGGCAGCGCCTGGCGGCCGATGTTGCGCTGGCCGTGGGTGGCGCCGCGGAAACAATCGAAGTTCAGGATACCGGCGCCGTATTGGAAACTGAAACTTCCTCGGTCTCCAATCTCCGCTCGGAGGAAGCCGTCAAGGACCTTCCCCTGAACGGCCGCAACTTCGCTGAATTGATTGGCCTCGGCGCCGGCGCTGTGCCCGCGGAGCAACAGATATCCAGCGTTCCCTACACCATGCAGCGCGGAGACACATCCTTCGCTTTCAACGGCCTTCGTTTTCAGGAGAATCGGCTGCTGCTCGACGGCATCGGCGATAACGACAACCATAACGGACTCGCCCCGGTGGTCTTCCCGCCGATCGACGCCATTCAGGAATTCTCTGAAGATATTGCCGATGCCGACGCACGCTACGGACGCGGCAATGGCGGTACCGTCAACCTGGTGTATAAATCGGGCACAGACAAATTTCATGGTGATGTCTTTGAGTTCCTCCGCAACTCTGCTTTGAACGCCAGAAACTTCTTCGACACGGCTGCGAAGCCGCCACTGCGCGAAAACGAGTTTGGCGCCACGTTTGGCGGCCCGGTGTTCTTCAAGAAAGCCAACCCGAAGACATTCTTCTTTGCCGACTACGCAGGAACGCGTCTCGCTCAGGGCCAAACTGATGTGGACAGCGTCCCGGATGTGAAGATCACCTCCGCCGGCTACGATTTTTCAGCTTATCCGGCGGGCGCTGTGAAGAACCCGGTGACCCATGTGGCCTACGCCAACAACCTGGTCCCGTTGAGCGACCCTCTAATTGACGCGACTGGCGCGAACATCTTGAAGTTCTATGAGCAATTTGCCACGCCTAACATTGCAGGCGCGACCATCGCCAATAACTTTCTCTATAACCCGTTGCGCACCGACAACGGAGATGCATTCGACGTAAAAGTCGACCAGAAGTTCTCTGAGAGGGACAGTGCGTTCCTTCGCTACAGCCAGTCCCTGGATACCTTGAGCTTTCCCGGCCTCCTGCCAACGCCACTTGTAGGGGCCATCATCTGCGGGCCCGGAACGAACCCGGCGCATCAGGCCGTTCTGAGCGAAACCCACATCTTCTCGCCGACCACGGTCAACACGATTCGCATTGGGTGGTCTCGATTCTTTGTCAACGCGCAGAACTGGGACGCTGGGCTAAATCTTCCCACCCAGCTCGGCATTCCTGGGGTCGAGATCGCCGGCAATCCCCGGTCCGATGGGCTGCCTGTGATGTCGTTCGCCGGATACACCTCGCTAGGCGACGCGGGGAACAGTCCAACACAGATCGGAACCAACAACTACCAGACCGATGACAACGTGAACCTGGTTCGGGGCAAACACTCGTTGGACATCGGCTTTGAATTTGTCCGCCTGCAGTACAACATGTACCAGACCGGAGCGGAACACGGCTCCGAGGCTTACGGCACGACCTACACCGGGCTGCCATGGAGCGACCTGCTCTTCGGAGCCCCTACGAGTGGAACCTATTCCCTGCCTAGCGGCACGGTTGGCTTGCGGCAGAGCGATCTTTCATTCTATGCGCAGGACAACTTCAAACTCAACAACCGGCTGACGCTGAATTTTGGCGTTCGTTATGAGAACATCCTCGGCTGGCCCTGGTCGGAGGCTCACAACAAGGAATATGACTTTGTTCCCTCCATATCGACCACGGCACTCGAACAGGTGGGAACTCAGGGTGTTCCTGCCAGCGGCCTGAGCGGCAATAACCTGAACTTCGCTCCGCGTGTTGGTTTTGCCTACCGGGTGACGAATCAGACTGTCTTCCATGCGGGCTATGGCATTTATTACTCGGCGCCCAATGTCACCAATTCGAGCGGATTGTCGGCCAATGTTCCAGTCGATAATTATTGGGCATTCAACAACTCCACAACTTATGGGGCCGCCACCACCGGGACGCCTTTCAACTTTGCCGCGAATGGATATGTGCATGCGGTTGTGACTTCGGGCAGTACGTTGGTGAAAAACACGCCTGCCTTCGCACAGGATCCGAATGCGAAGACGCCTTACAGCGAGCAGTGGCACGCGACCATCGAGCAGCAGATTCCCTACTCAACCGTTCTGAAGGTTGCCTACGTAGGAACCCGCGGACTTCATCTGGATGATTTGAGGGACATCAATGCAGGTGAATTGGGATTGGCGGGAGCAACCACTGTATCCGCAGTCCGTCCCTATCGGTTCTTCGCCCAGATCAACCAAATTGAAACTCACCAGATCTCAAACTACGACGCACTGCAAGTAACGGCGGAGCGCCGCGGTCGAGGCCTTGGCTTGCTCACTTCCTACACCTACAGCCATGCTCTGGACGAAGGCACGGGAAGCCCAGGCAGTGTTTTGAATCCTTCCAACATCGCTTCCGACTACGGCAATTCCGACGAGAACATTCCCAATCGCTTTGTCCTCAGCGCAACCTATGAACTGCCATTCAAGAATTCCGGCGTACTGAAGCCGGTTGTCGAGGGATGGCAATTGAATGGCATTCTCCAGTACTACGATGGCTTTCCGTTTTCTGTTTCTTCGTCAAGCGGAGTGGGCGACGGCCTTACGCCGAGAGCGCAATTCATTGGAGCAAGCGGCAACGGATCGCTCTCAAGCAGTCAGCGGACGCGTGCACAGTGGTTCGACACGGCAGCATTCGCCAACCACCCCGCGGGAGCGTGGGGAAACTCCGGACGCAACATTCTTCAGGGTCCGGGCACGAAGAATGTAGATTTCTCGTTCTTCAAGAACACCCCCATTACCGAGGGGAAAGTATTGCAATTACGCGCCGAGTTCTTCAACCTCTTCAACACTCCTGAGTTCAACAATCCCGGAGCTACTGTAACCGCAGGTACATTCGGGAAGGTCTCATCGGCGGGCAGCGAACCTGTGTTCCAGCGGCTTGAGCGCCAGATCCAGGTTGCGGCAAAGATCACCTTTTAGCCTGCTGAGGTCGTATCGTGGCCTCAGCACCCCTTCAGCATCCCCCTGGCGGCGTTCAAAGCATCGGGCGCCGCTGGATATTCACAAAAACGCAGGGGCGCTTCGCGCGGGAAACTGCGGTTACTGAGCTCGTGAAGTGTTGTGGCACTCATGGACGGATCAGTGTTGTTTAGTCGCAGACTCTTGATAGGTAAATCAAGTGGAACCGTGGAAGTCCGCAGGCTGCTGGATGTTGCCGCGGTGCTTGTCTTCCTAGCGCCTCCGTTTGCTTGCGGGCAAGCCTCCTTTCAACACAGCAGTACGCTTGTAGCTCGTTACCAACGGCAAGTCATCGCAACGCAAACTCAACAGCCACACTGGGTGACACCGCTGGTGACGGTGACGCCGCGTCTGGAGCAGGAATTCCGTACTGATTTTGTCAGGCAGTCGGTCGCCTCGTCCCACAGGAACTGGAACTACGGCAACAGCAAGGGGCTGGAGTTGATCCCCGAGCGGCACACCGAAGTGATCTTCAACGCTCCGCCATTCTTCAGCCGCGAAGCGCCGCACTCGGAGGATGGCTTTGGTGACGTCAGTTTTTTGCTTAAGGAACGCTTCTTTGCTCGTAACGAAGAGCACGGCAATGCAATTGTGACGGCATTTTTAGGAGCATCGATTCCAACCGGAAAGAATGGGAACGGGAGCTGCTGTGCGGTAGTGACGCCGACGCTGGCCATTGGCAAAGGGTTTGGCCTCCTTGCCCTAACACTGACTGTCGGTGGTTCTCTTCCTGTTTCGAATGTGCAGGGCCTGGGACATACCATCGCCTTGAACAATGCTGCGCAGTACCGTCTGGCGAGCGGCGGCGCACTAAAGTTTCTTTGGCCAGAGATTGAAATCAATGCGAGCATCTATCGCGGAGGAGCAAATGACGGCAAGGAGACGGTATTTGCGACGCCGGGATTCGTTGTCGGACGCATTCCACTGACGCATGACGAAAATGGCAGACCAGGACGGCTTGGCGTGACCTTTGGCGTGGGTGAGCAGATTGCCCTGACGCAGTTCCATGCCACGAACCATAACCTGATTTTTAGCGCACGGATGCCGTTCTGAATTTACGGCAGCCAGCATCGCGTGCCGCTGGACATTGACAACTATACTGAGACGACCCGGCTCTCGGTGCAAAAAGGAGGAGAGCGTCGACTCTGTCCCCCCTCCCGTCTTTCGCCTTGGGTTTCCATGTTGACGGTTTGCCATTCATCTCCAAAGGAAGTTTTGGCCAAAGGATCCGCATTAGCCAGGTTTCTGGATTCGGATACCTGGAATTCAGTGCATCGCAACTACCCCGTGATCAGTACACACTATGTCGGCTTGTGTCCAGAGAGGTACTGAAGAGCTGACTTGTTCCCGCCAACCTCGCCTGTGATTTAACCCATAGGTTTTCACACAGCTTCTTCTGAAGAGTTTCAGCCATTAGTTTCACTGCGATAGCGCGGATGAAATGGAAGGCCTTTCGGTACAAAAGATACGGTCATACTCAATCGTCAGGCGTGTCAAAAGGCCTCAGCCGGAGTTCAAGATTCGTCAACCCTTTTATACAAGGCACGGGCTCGCAGTGTTTAAACAACCGCATGATTGCAACTTCCGCCTGTCTCACTCCAGAGATGTTTTTTGGACCCCCAATGAGCGCATAATCGCCAATGCGCTCACCGACGACAGCGCTTGAACCATATGGACGAAAAGTCGGCTTTCCGGACCAGTGACTGTCTTGGTGGACTGTCACCAAAGCCCTCATCGTGCTCGGACAGCATAACTGGTTTTCGAGAGTTGCCGGGCCGCTACGCTTGGGAAGAAGCTTTACGATAGGGCCGTACAGAAAACGTACAGTCGATTCGGCATTCCAGGCCTTTTTGTCATTTTGGCCTTTCGAAAACCAATAACTTACTGTGCCTTCAGTGACATAGAAAGTTCGACTCCCGCCGCCTCCACCATTTATTTCCAACAACTTACACGCGCTGACTTCAGAATCGTACAGTAGATTGAACCCACGTCCGAGAATCGAACTGGAGGACGCCTCCGATCATTGGCGCTCGAAAGTGCTTGGTCCTGATATCAAATCGCCTCCTGAAAGCATCGAGATCATTGATATTTAGCGCTTGCCGAGAAAGTCGGAGCGCATCTCCAGGGGAAGATCGCTTGTCCGTGATTCCGGTTTTACGGCAAGGTGGATTGAATTCGCAAACTCTGGCCGACATTCCTGACAGAATTCCAAGCAATGTTTACTCATATAAATCACACGTACACGACTGACACGTGGGCGACCATTCGCCCGAAACTCAATGAGACTGCCGACTTGCATCTGGAAACGCGCTTCGTGCTGCAAACCAAAGTTGATGATGTCATCCATAAACTTTAGTGAATTCTTGCCAGCGTGTTCAGAGCTTCTGTTCGCCGAGGAACTCGTGACTATGTACTCGCCGACAACGGATTTCGGAAGCAATGCTCAGAGAGTTTGCGCTGAGAGGCGTGTGAGCTACATCACCGCAGAAATCGTGCGCTGGTGTAAGCTGAAACCATGTTGCAAGGCGTCTTCCAACGCGCGGCGGTGGCCATCGTATTGATGGCGGCCTTGGCTGCGCCTGCTGAGACCTGCCTGCCACTGGCAAACAGGACTGCGCACAATTGCTGTGCCGCGATGTCCAATGCCTGCCCGAGCGTCGAGGGTAACTGCTGCACGGTAAGGCCAACTCTGCCGGCTTTCGTTTTCGCGCCTGCTTTCTCCAGTCCGGCTCCCCTGGCCGATGCACCGCCGTTTGTCTCTTCGAACCAGGGTTCTTTACCGGACAAGCTTCCAGCCTCAGCCGTCATCCCTCCGCAGTCTCCGCCTACGGGCGCGTCCATCCTCAGAATCTAGCTCTTCACTTCCGCCAGGCTCACTGGGGTGCGCATCCTTGCGCCCTGGATTATTCCTGCTGCCTTTTACCACGGAGTTGAAGAGTGAAATCCAGTTATGTTGTTGCGCCGTTGCTGCTGACGCTGTCCCTTGTCTGTTTCGGGCAGACGGAGCCGTCCTCCGCGCCTGTCCCGAGTTTGCCCGCGATGCCAACCGCCGCGCCGCTCTCCGTAGAGGATGCGGTGGCGGAGGCGCTCCAGTCCAATCCCGAGATTCGCGCGTCGGTGCGGCGCTTGTCGCTGGCTCAAACCAGAACTACAACCGCAGCCAGCATCGACGATCCCATGTTCATGGTGCGCGATTGGAATACACCGCTGCGCAAACCCTGGGATCTGAACCAGGCCCAGATGATGTTCAGCGTGCAGCAGACGTTCCTCAGCAAAGAGAAGCGCAATGCGCGCTCGAAGATTGCCGGCGACGATGTGCAAGCGGAAGCCAGCGATCTTGAATCCACGCGGCAGGAAGTGCAGGCCGCGGTGCGCAAGGCCTGTGCCGACCTTATGCGGAATGCCGACCAGAGAAAGCTCCTCGATCGCCAGGCAGCTCTGCTGAAAGAAGCACTGTCAGACACGCTCGTTCAATATACGACGGGCAAGGTTCCCCAGGCTGATGCGCTGCGGGCGCAGATGGCGATCACCCGCCTCGATGAGCAGGTGATTGAACTGGACGAAGAACGGGACACAGCGCGCGCCGGACTGAATACATTGATGGGCCGGCATCCAGATGCGGAATTGGAGATTGCCGGCAGCTATGCGGCGGCCAGGAACCTGCCATCGATTGATGAGTTGGAACGGCTGGCGATTCTGAATCGCCCCGAGCTTGCGGGCCTGCGCACGCAGATTACGAAATCAAAGAACGAGGGCCACGCCGTGCGCTTAGCCATGAAGCCGGACTTCACTGCGGCGCTTGGATACATGCTCATGCCAGCCGGTTCGACATCGCGCAACGCTTACATGGCCGAGATGACCATGAATCTCCCCTGGTTGAATCGCGATCGGCACGAGGGCGAGTTGAAACAGGCCGATGCAGCCACCGATGTAGCACAGGCCGAACTCGAAGTGCGTACGTCTGCGGTGTTCCTGGAGGTGCGGCAGGCGCAGATAAAAACTCTGGCTGCCGAAAAGCGCGTGAAGGTGTATCGCGACACGCTGCTGCCGCAGGCAGTGGCGGCGTTCAAAGCTTCCACCGCCGCTTACCAGAACAATCGCGCCGAGTTTCTGACCCTCATCGATAGCCAGAATCTGCTGCTTGACATTCAGACGGCCTATTACAAGGCATCGTCGGAGACAGACGCGGGCATTGCGGAGTTGGAACGCGCCATCGGCACGCAGGCTCATCAGACACCGGGGACAAGACCCGGCACAGATGCTTCCAGCACGAACCAATCCAGCAGCAATCAGGAGAGCAAATGACGAACAGGGAAATGAAACTCATTGCAATCGGCGCCGGAGCCGGAATCCTCTGTGTCATGCTGGCACTCGCCCTGACGCGCATGCGAGGAATCCATCTCTTCCCGGCCACACCGGCCCTCATCGCGGCACAAGCCGGTAATGTTGCGCAGCCTGCCGCTCCTGCAACCCCCGCGCCCGGCACACAACCCGGCACAACCGTTCAACTCAGCCCGGCTGAAATTACCGCTGCGGGCGTTCAGATTGCGGAGGTGCGCACAGCATCTTTGAAAACGGACATCGACTCATTTGGCCGGGTCGAGCAGCCTGAGGCGCAGCTTGCTGCCGTAAGCGCACGGATCGGCGGCCGCGTGGACAAGCTTTATGTGCAATACACAGGGGAGCGCGTGCGTAGCGGTCAGCCGGTAGCCGACCTCTACAGTCCCGAAGTCGCGACCGCGGTCGAAGAATACCGCCTGGCTGAGGAGAACCGCAACGGGCTTCGCCAGTCCAATGAGCCTGACGCTCTGACGCAGGCCGACGCGCTGGTCAAGGCCAGCCTCCACAAGCTGGAGCTTTGGGGCATCTCCGGCAAGCAGATCGATGCGCCTGAAAAGGAGGGCGTTCCTCATGTCACCATCTACGCCTATAGCTCGGGAACAGTTGTCGAACGCAAGGTAACGCAGGGTCAATATGTGAATGCCGGTGACACGCTCTTCACCGTCGCCGACCTGAGCCAGGTCTGGATCAAGGCCGATGTGTATGAAGAGCAGCTGCCCCAGATTCGCCAGGGACAGGAAGTGGAGATCACGGCCGAATCGCTGCCCAATAAAACGCTGCGCGGTCATGTGGATTTCATCGAGCCGGCTGCCAACCAGCAGACACGCACGGTTCCGGTCCATGTGCATGTGGGCAATCCGGGGATGCGCCTTCTGCCGGGCATGTTTGTGAACGCGACATTTGTGAGTCGCGCCGCACAGCCAACCATCGTGATTCCGCGCTCGGCCGTGCTCGATACAGGGACTCGGAAGATTGTGTATCTGGCCTTGCCTGACGGCGTCTTTGAAGCGCGTGAGGTACAGGTGGGAGCCCCCTCTGATGATCTGTTTCCGGTTTCATCCGGACTCGCGCCCGGCGACAAGGTGGTGCTCAACGGCAATTTCCTGATCGACTCGCAGGCGCACCTCAGCTCGGGGATGTCTGGCCTCTATGGCGGATCGAAGGAGTTCAGCGGCGCGCCACAAGGGCAGGCTCCCGCTGCGGGTTCGCCGGGAAAGAGCCCCGCCGGAAGCGCTGCACAGTTGGTATTTCACGCGGACACAAATCTACTCAAGGCCGGAGAAGACAGCCCATTCAGCGCCAACTTGACCGATGCGAGCGGCAAACCCATCGCCGACGCTCACGTCACGGTTACGTTCACCATGCCGGCAATGCCTTCAATGAATATGTCGGAGATGAAAAGTTCCTTCGAGTTGCCTTGGGCCGCTGCTCGCCAGATGTTCATGGGCAAGGGGCAGGCTCCAATGCCTGGCACGTGGAACGTTCTTGTCGAGGCCACAAAGAACGGCAGCGTAATCGCCTCTGCACACACACATGTCAGCGCCAGGTAGGAGTCAGCCATGATCAATCGCATTATCGAATTCTCCATGAAGAACCGCTGGCTGATTCTTGCCGTTTATGCCGCGCTGGCAGTTTGGGGCTACTGGGCGCTACTGCATACGCCCATCGACGCCATTCCCGACCTCAGCGAGAACCAGGTCATCGTGTTCACGGAATGGCAGGGGCGTAGTCCGCAGGAAGTGGAAGACCAGATCACCTATCCGCTCACCGTGAACCTGCAAGGACTTCCCCATGTGCGCACCGTTCGTTCTTCTTCAGCATTTGGATTTTCGATGGTAAACGTCATCTTCGAAGACTCCGTGGACATCTACTTTGCCCGCACCCGTGTGCTGGAGCGGCTGAGCCTCGCCGGCAGTTTTCTGCCCGCCGGCGTAATTCCCATGATGGGCCCCGACGCAACCGGAGTGGGACAGGTTTTCTGGTACACGGTCGAGGGGCCCTATGACAGCGGCACGCTTCATTCAGTCCAGGACTGGTACGTGAAGTACCAGCTCAACTCAGTGCCCGGCGTGGCTGAAGTGGCCAGCGTGGGCGGATTCGTGAAGCAGTACCAAATCGATCTCGACCCGATCAAGCTGCGTGCCTATAACGTCGCGCTCAAGGATGTGGTTGCCGCTGTGGAACGAAGCAACAACAACGTCGGCGCCAAGGTCATCGAGTCGGGCGACACCGAGCAGATGATTCGCGGTATCGGCCTAATCGGCAACCTGAAGGACATTGAGGATATATCGCTTGGCGCATACAACGGCACACCGGTAACCGTGGGCAATGTGGGCAGCGTCCAGCTCGGTCCGGAGTTCCGCCGCGGTGTTCTCGATAAGGATGGGAAAGAAGCTGTGGGCGGGGTGGTCGTGATTCGCTACGGCGCCAACGCACGCGAAGTCATCGAAGCCATCAAGCAGAAAATCGGCGAGATTCAGCCCGGTCTGCCCGCCGNNAGCATCCTGGTGGTCACCATCCCCTTGCCTCTCGCTGTGCTGGGCGCATTTCTCTTCATGAGGGGAGCAGGCATCTCGTCGAACATCATGTCACTCGGAGGAATCGCGATTGCCATTGGCGTGCTGGTCGACGCCGGCATCGTGATGACCGAAAACGTAATCCGCCAGGCCGAGCAATACGAAACTGAGCACGGCAACTATCGCGATCACATCTGGGAGATCACACTCAACGCCGCGCGGCTGGTGGGCAGGCCGATCTCCTTTGCCATGGTCATTATCATCCTTGCCTTCGTTCCCGTCTTCGCACTCACCGGCATGGAGGGAAAGATGTTTCATCCCCTCGCATTCACCAAAACATTTGCCATGGTCTGCTCCACCATCCTGGCCATCACCCTGGTTCCGGTTCTGTGCACGTTTCTCATTCGCGGCAAGCTGCACCGGGAAAATGAAAACCCGATCATGCGTTTGTTGCACGGCATCTATCAGCCAACACTGCGCTGGGCCCTGCGCCACCGGCTCATTACGCTGGGCGCTGCGATGGCCTTGTTGATCGGAGCTCTTTATACGGCAACAACCATCGGTTCCGAGTTCATGCCGCCGCTCGATGAAGAGACCGCACTCTTCATGCCCATCACCGACCCGCGCATCTCGCTCACTGAGGCGACCGAAATACTACGTCAGCAGGATCGCATCATCTCAGCCGATCCGGCCGTCGCTATGGTCGTGGGAAAAGTGGGCCGGGCTGAGACCTCCACCGATCCCGCTCCGGTGAACATGAGCGAGACAACCATCACCTTCAAGCCAAAGGACCAGTGGCCCAGGGGGCTGACCAAAGACGCAATTCTTGTCCGCCTCGACGAGAAGCTGCAGATTCCTGGCGTCACCAACATCTGGACGCAGCCGATTCGCAATCGCATTGACATGCTCTCCACCGGCATCCGCACCCAGGTCGGCATCAAGGTCTTCGGTCCCGACCTAGGCGTCATCGAGGCCAAGTCGAAGGAGATCAAGGAGGTATTGGCCGAGGTTCCGGGCGCCGTCGATCTCTACGCCGAGCGAACCACCGGTTCTCCTTATTTGGAGATGACCGTGGATCGCGCCGCCGCTGACCGTTATGGACTGAATGTCGCCGATGTGGAGGACGCGATCGAAACAGCGATTGGCGGCAAGAATCTGACCACCACCATCGAGGGCAGGCAACGCTTCCCGGTGCGGGTTCGCTACGCGCGCGATTTCCGCGAGAACCCCCAGCAACTGGACGAAATTCTTGTCACTGGAAGCAGCGGCGCACAGGTTCCGCTCAGCAAAGTCATCACCATGAAAACCACCATGGGGCCGTCAATGATCAGCAGTGAAAACGGCCTGTTGCGCGGCGCGGTGCTGTTGAATGTGCGCGGACGCGACGTCGGAGGCTTTGTCGATCAGGCGCAACGCGTGGTGGCTGAGCGGGTAAAGATGCCGCCGGGCTACTACATTGAGTGGAGCGGTCAATATCAAAACCAGATCAGTGCGCGCAAGCGGCTGGAACTTGTGATTCCCGTTGTACTGCTGGTCATCTTTGTCCTCCTGTATCGCACCTACCATTCCGCAAAGGAGGCCGCGCATGTGCTGCTGGCAGTTCCCTTCGCCCTCAGCGGTGGCATATTCCTCGTAAAGATCATGGGGCTCAATTTCTCGGTTGCGGTTTGGGTAGGCTTTATTGCGCTCTTCGGAACAGCGGTGCAAACAGCCGTGGTGATGGTCATCTATCTCGAAGAGGCGGTTGCGCGGCGCAAGGCAGCCGACGGCCATCTCACTCGCGCCGGCCTGCATGCTGCCGTGATTGAAGGCGCCCTGCTCCGTCTTCGGCCCAAGGTAATGACTGTGGCTACTGTGGTGGCTGGCTTGCTGCCCCTGCTCTGGTCCGCACGCACCGGGGCTGAGTTCATGCGGCCGCTTGCCGCCCCCGTTCTCGGCGGCATGCTCAGCTCTCTTCTTCACGTCCTGATTGTGACCCCGGTAATCTTCACCTGGCTGCGCGAACGTGAGTTACAAGATCCGTAAGCAAATTGAAGGAGACCATTGCCAATCCCTCTTTTCACGCCCTCGTCTCATAAGCGATGATTCACGAGGCGAGCTTGCAACCTGCGCCACCGGCTCAGGCTCATCGCGAAAATGAGTGGATTGAGGGCCGTGACCTTAGGGCCTATCGTTGTTCCGAGTGAGTTACCGGCCACTCGTCAGTAACAAGTTGAGGAACAGCCGCACCTGGCTTTGGCCCTGGCAGTGCCTTGTCAGCGAGGGGTCAATGATTCACTTGTCTGTAAAGTCGGCTTTCCGGACAAGTGGCCCTTGGCTCAACTGTTGCCAACATGCCAACGCGTATTTCCAGTTACGACTGGCCCGAAGCTACGTGTACCTGTAGTGAGTGGAAAAACCCATCGGAAAATGCCCAATAAAGCGGTGCTTTTAAAGGGGTTTCGCATCCGCTGCGAAGTTAACGGGAATCTAATGATTCACGCCCGTTGAGAAGTCCGGTGATTCACTCTCTGACCGGGCCTTTGAGGAGGACAAGAACAGCCGTTCCAGGCTTGAGCGATATCTGAGCCCGACGCGGGAGCAGTGCTTCAAGCTGAGTCGATAAGAGAAACAACAAAGGCCCCGGGGCTTCAAGAAACCCTAGGGCCTTTGCCTTTTGCACGCAGAGGAAGGAAGCTCACGCTTCACATGCTAAGAGCGTCGCACCATTCGCACTATGGCGGGTACGGCACGGGCAAGAAATCGGGAATTGCGTTATGAGCTGATAAAAATGGTCCGGAAAGCCCCTCAGCCGCGTTTGGACGAATATGTGGCCGCCACCGACGGTCTCGAAGGCTCAAGCGGGCCATCAATCTATTCGGATTCAACAATTGAGAGCTATGTATCGGCGGATGGCAGCGCGACGTTCAGCGCGACCAGGATACTGACGCATTCGCCTCAATGCCGGTTAATTTGATGGATGGCTACCATAACGAGGCAGTGGGGGCTGGGTACGAACCTTCAGAGCGCTGGCTTGCGTCCCAGGGAAGTTGGTTCACCAAGGACTTCGCGCCGCGTTCACGGGCGATGGAGGGTGATGGGGAAGGTACATATGTTGAGCTGGGGAAGATTAGCGCCATCTTAACTATGGGAGACTTGGATTGGCAGTTCGAGTGCTCGATCTGCTCTAAAACGCGGAGACGGTGTTGACCTGACGGTGCAAGCAAGTGGCGAGGGTTTCTTAAGGTCTCCTCTGCCGCTGCCGTGTGCATCGAATGTGCATGAGTGGATCCCCGACTTGCAGCCAGGTCCTGACGGCATTCGCTTCGCCCGGGGAATCCTCCTGGGTATTGCCCTTTTCATGCCCTTTTGGATTTTGGGTTGGCGGGTTGTCACCAGTCATTAAGAAGCCCATATCCTGCCTGCCGTGCAGCGCCTTTGCCCCATCCATAACAAAAAGCCCGCACCGAACAAGCAAGACCTGCGAGGTCTCTCTTGCCCAATGCGGGCTGATTTCTGGATGAATCGATGCCAAGGGCGAAAAGCAGGGCTACGCTACGGCTTCAGCACTGGCATGGCGTTCTACTTCAATTCGAGTTACATCGGGCCGACCGATGCTCAGGTAGTTGAAATCGAGCTTGCGCATCTCTTCAGGACTCAGCAGATTGCGGCCATCGACGATGATCGGATAGCGCAACAAACGGCGAATTCGAGCGTAATCCAGATGTTTGAACTCATCCCACTCCGTCAGCACCAGAAGAGCGTCAGCTCCCTCCGCGGCTTCATAGGCTGAATTGACGAAAAGCATACTCCGAGCAGGCAGCATCTCCCGGGCCCGCTCCATGGCGGCGGGGTCATACGCCTGAATCTGAGCGCCCTCGTTAATCAACCCCTCGACAATGGAGATCGCCGGAGATTCGCGGATGTCGTCAGTGCCTCCCTTGAAAGCCAGGCCGAGCACTCCGAGGCGCTTACCCTTGATGGTCCAGAGCGCGCTGCGAACCTTGCGCAGAAAGCGGTCTTGCTGCTCATCGTTGATGCGCATGACTTCTTCGAGGAGACGAAAATCGTAGCCGCACTCGCGAGCTACTGCCCGGTAGGCAGACAAATCCTTCGGAAAGCATGAACCGCCGTAACCGATGCCGGGATACAGGAACCGCGGCCC
>PLST01000169.1:0-7247 GCA_003164255.1 Acidobacteriaceae bacterium
GAAAACAGAACGGCATCGTCCTCGATCCACGTTGTGGGCACCCCGCCCCTGCTCCCTCCGCCGATGCTGGAGACACTCTCGCGCGCAGGCCCACATCCGCGCTCACGGGGTGCGACATTCCAACGCTTATATTGCCGCCGCCAAGTGGATTTCGAGTTTCAGGCACGCGCCTGAAAGCGGATGGACGCCATCCCACGTGAGGGACTCGTCTAATCGTCCTGTTGCGTCGGAAACGTCGCCAGTCAGGTCAACGAATTGCATCTGGTGCGATCTGGCAAATTGGGCGATCTTCGAATTGAGCTCTTTCCCTCTTGCGTTTGCCGTGTCCTGCCAACGTATGGGGAGCACGGATACGAGGACGATTCGAGTGCCAGGATGCGTCTGTTGCAACGACGCGACGACTTGCCGATAGGTTGAAAAGATATCGTCTATCGAACGTGTTCCGGCAAGGTCGTTGGTGCCGCACCACAGGAAAATGGTTTTCGCTTTGATGGATTGGAATTTTGGAATAGCTGACAAAATCCCCAGCGTTGTCACACTCGGGATAGCCCTTTCGCCGATTGATACGCCACGCCAGGCGGCTGGCGCATCACCTTCCAACAGCCGCTCCCGCAAATCCGTTTCTACCAGGCCCGCAATGCTGTCACCGACGAAAAGCACGTCAGAATCTGCAGGCGGCAGTGACCCAAAACGCGCGACGCGCTCCGAGTAGATTCGGCCGTCGAGCGCGTTGATTGTTCCGTAGTTCGGATGTTGCGACACACTCGGCCTCATCCGATGAACCAATACCCGCGCAACCAAAGCAACGTTCAGAAGCATAGAAACCGCCATGCAGAGAATGAGTAGTTTGGGACGCATGTCCGGATGATAAACCAGATTTCGTTGTGTACCCGTCTCATCAGTGGCGCTTACCGTGGCCTTAAACCATTCAGGAAAGGCGGAGCTTTACGCTTCGACTCAGGCGCAAAAAAGCGAGGAATGCGGGGCATCCCGACAGGCTCCACGAGGACGCAGACAAGAAATCTGCTATCGAACGATCGTGAAGGACTGACGACGCCTGGGGCCGAAGCGGAAAACTGCAAAGTGATCGTCCAGTGATGCGGCGCGATCAATGCCCAGGCGGTTCATGACCGCGAAGCTGGTGCGATCGACGATGGAGAAATCCTGATCGCTCCACGAAGTCCCCATCAGCCATGCCGTCTCCAGATCAGCCAGGGAGACCGGTTCGACGAGTGCCACGCCGCTCCTGAGTCCGTGCCAAAATCGCTCGGCTGCATCGCGTTGAATTCTGTAGCGGAGCAAGGTCCAGGTTTCAATCAGCACATGATCGGTGGTGACCAGTGGTTCGCCCGCGCTGAGGATAGCCTTGGCGCGAAGATTGCTGCGGTCGGTTGAATCCGCGGCTGCATACCAAACCGATGTATCGACGAAAAGGCTCATGGCAGGCAGAATGCCTCAGTTGCGTGGTGTCCTGGCCAGCGTGGTGGCAAATGCCTCGCCGATCATGGAGTCCTTTTCGGTGGCAATATCGCCCCCCCCGGAAACTCCAAGGTCAAAGACACATGTGAGATCGACTTTGGTCTCTGGACGGACCAGGTCGCGGGCTACCAGGCGGCGGACGTACTCGGCAAAGGACACACCAATCTCGCTGGCGCGCTTGTGCGCTTGCTTCTGCAACTCCTTCTCCAGCGTGATCTGGGTTCGTGACATCATGATGACACCATCATACCATCATCTTGAGTTCTTCGTCACTCTTTCAACTCTTGGGCGTTGGAAAATCACCATTTACCATCGATCCATGCCGCTGGTTGAAGTGAACTCGGTCTCAAAGAGCTACGCGCGCCGTGCGGGACTGCACAGTCAACGGCAGACGGTGGTGGAGAACGTTTCGCTGGCGATTGAGGCGGGGGAGACGCTGGGGCTGGTGGGCGAATCGGGCTCGGGCAAGACGACGCTTGCGCGCATGATTCTGGGGCTCGTGAAGCCAAGCGGGGGCACGGTGCTGGTGGACGGCACAGATGTGGCGCGGGCTACGGGGGCGCAGATGCGCAGGGTGCGGCGGCAGATGCAGCCGGTGTTCCAGGATCCGTATGCGGCGCTGAATCCGCGGATGAAGATTTTGGAGATTGTGACGGAGCCGCTGGTGATCCACAGCAAAGATGGCGGGCTTGCGCCAGGGGCCGGGGGCGATCGGCGTGCGGCGCTGCGCAGCAAGGCTGTGGAGTTGCTGGCCGAGGTGGGGATGGACGAGTCGGCGCTCGACCGGCATCCGCATGAGTTTTCAGGCGGGCAGCGGCAGCGGATCAACATTGCGCGGGCGCTGGCGCTGCGGCCACGGCTGCTGATTCTGGATGAGCCGGTGTCGGCGCTGGACGTGAGCGTGGGAGCGCAGATTGTGAACCTGCTGCGGCGGCTGCAGCGCGAGCAGGCGCTGACGTATCTTTTTATTTCGCACTCGATGCCGTTGGTGCGCTACCTGAGCACGCGAATTGCCGTGATGCAGCGCGGACGGCTGGTGGAGATGGGCGAAGCGGAAGAGTTGTGCGCGCATCCGAAAGAGGCGTACACGCAGCAACTGATTGCGGCGACGCCGGAGCTGCCGCAGGCTTAGGTGCTCCGGCGTCTCTGCCGCACTACTTTGGCGGCGCTTGCGTGGCTTGCGGTTGAGCAGGCTGGGCCGCTGGCGCGGGCTGGGCTTGAGGCTGAGGCTGCGCGGCTTGCGGTTGAGCAGGCTGGCCCGGTTGTGTTTGTGCGGGCTGCGCCGCCGGCGGCGTGGGTTGCGGATGCGGCGGCTGGACCGACATGCCAGGACGCGGCATGTTCATGGGCGGATGATTCGCCGGCATGGCGACGTCTTTCACATCCAAGAGTTCGACATCGAAGATGAGATCGGTTTTAGGCGGGATGCCGGGATGGGCTGCGTCCGGACCGTCGCGTCCGAGCTCGCCATAGGCCATCTGCCAGGGGATGAAGAGGCGTCGCTTACCGCCGACTTTCATGCCGGTAAAACCCTCGTCAAAGCCGGGGATTGCGCGGCCTGTTCCCTGGATGAAGGAGATGGGCTGCGGAGGACCCGGTTTGATCTGGTCGTTTTCATCGCGGAGCATTTTGCCGTCTTTATCCTTGAGCGGCGGTCCTGGGTGGTCGTAGGAGGAGTCAAACTTGCGGCCTGTGGAGGCGAGCCAGCCGGTGTAGTGGACCGAGTACATCTTGCGGGGAGCGGCGTCGGCGCCGGTGCCAATGACGATGTCCTGATATCGCAGCGAGAAGGCGGTTTGAAGACGGGCCTTGACGGGTGGAACGCCGGGCGGCAGCTTGACGGCTGGCGATGCGGCCGGAGTTTTTGAAGTACTCACAGCCGGCCTGGCAGCGGCGGCCGCACTGGTTGAAGGTTTGGCAGAAGTTTGCGCGATTGCGCTTGCCGCAATTAACAAAATCAAGAAATTGCCGTTCATTGCTCTGATCATATTCAGCATGGTTCCTCATGGAAGTGTAATAGGCGACTGCGCCGATTCAGCGCTCGCGACCTTCGTCTCCGTGCCCTTGGCCATCACTGTCCAATGCACGTTGTCCGGAGAAAACTCCTGTCTGTACTCGATCCGGTCATGGGCGCGAAAGACATTCACGACCCGATAATAGGTTATCTTGTCGCCTTCAGCGATCTTCCATGGGAATGTCCACACATCGCCTTCAATGAGGAGCTTTCCCGATCCGGGCTCTCCACCGCCAAGAGGAATCTGATAACTGGTGTAAACCTTCGCTTTCGCGTCATAGGTAAACACGATCAGAATCTTCGAATCGCCGTCGACATACTGGTTGCAGGCAAGGTACGCACCGTTCTTCCAACATGCGTTGCGCAGCGTGGTCTTTTCATGCCCGGCCTTGCTTTGGGCGGTGTCTAAGTGTTCCGTTTCGACCTTCCACACACCTGCATAGGCCCAGACAACGTCGATCCCGGTCGGCGGTACAGGTGCGGCCGAAGCGCCCTTACTTCCCTGGCTGAGGCAAACCGCGAGAACTATTGCAATCGAATACTTCATCGGCCGCATCGTTCGATCTCCTTCACAATTGTGGATTATCCTACTCAATTCTGATTCTGCAACTACGAGGAGAGCCGCTTTCCAAGCAGCAATCCGGCAAGCAGGGCTGTTCTGGGTGCGAGGTGCTCAACGACGACGGATTCGTGACGGGCGTGCGCNNTCGTCGAGGGCGAATCCAAGTTCGGTAGCGATCGCTTGCGCTTGCTTGAAGAGACGAACTGTTCCGCGCAGGCGCTCCATGGGAGGACGGTTGATGCCGCCAGTGAGTTCAATGGAGCAGCGCTTGTCCTTTGGCTTGAGAGCGGCGAATTTGCGCTCGATGCGCGGGCCGTCGGCCTTGCGGGCGATGCGCACGTCCACTTCAGCCCAGGCATGATCGGGAACGACGTTCATTTTTGTGCCTCCTGCGGCCACGCCCACGCTGACGGTGAGGCCGCGCTTGAGGTCGGTCCAGTTGCTGACGGTTTCGATGATGCGAGCCAGCTCAAGAAGCGCGTTGGCGCCTTTCTGGAAGTCGACGCCNNCCGCATTGCTGCGCCAGCTTTTCCGTGATGGGGCGGGAGACGGGACTGCCGACTTCCTCGTCGGGGTTGAGCAGGAGAATGATTTCCTTCTGGAGCGAGCGAGTTTCGGCAAGCATTTCGAGAGCAGTGAGGGCCATGGCGACGCCGGTCTTCATGTCGAGCGTTCCGGGGCCGTGGAGACGGCCGGCGCTCAACACGCAGGGCATGGTCTTGAGGGTTCCGAGAGGCCAGACCGTGTCGAGATGGCCGAGAAGTAGGATGCGGTTTTTGGGGTTGGTTGTTCTGGGTCCGAATCGGGCTTCGAGGACGTTGCCAAAGGCGCGCTGCTTGTGGAGCTTGACGCGGCCGCCCAGAGCGCGTGCGCGGGAGGCCACGAGGGCGACGCATGCGTCGACGGCGGACTTTTCGTCAGAAGGGGATTCGGCGGCGACAAGCTGACGGGTGAGGTCGAGGAGGGCACGCTCCTTGCGTCGGGCGCCCGCAAGCAGGGCGCGCATGGACAAAGAAGAATCGGGGTCGTTGGGCACGGTGGGACCTTTCTTGCAAGAAATTCTGGGAACCATTCTTGCAAATAATGGTGGCTGGCGGATTTTCTTCGGGTTTAATGGTTGTTTTGCCGAAAACCCTCCGAGTTTCGTCAGATTTTAAAGTGGTTATGGTCGCCATTTCAGCGTGGAAAATGTTCCACAATGGAGGCATTAAACCCGCAGAGTGTGGCAAAAATGCCACAGTGCGGATTTCGCTTTCCCGGTCTAAGCTAACCCTTGCACGTTTTGTTAAGCGTTGGAGAAATTATTTTGGCTCATCCCGCCCACCTGGAACAGACCATCGCCGCACAGATTGAGTTTACGGGCGTAGGACTGCATTCGGGCGCTCCGGTGACGATGCGACTGCTTCCGGCTCCAGCCGGCTCGGGGATCGTGTTCCGCCGCACGGATCTGGACAACTTTGAGATACCCGCGACAGGCAGGAACATTGCGAAGGTGAGCTACGCGACGAGCCTGATGCGGCAGGGCGTTCTGATTTCCACGACGGAACATCTGCTTTCAGCGCTGATCGGCATGGGCGTTGACAACGTGATTGTGGAGTTGGACAACCTGGAGCTTCCGATCCTGGATGGCAGCGCACTGCCCTATGTGGAAGCGTTTCTCGAGGCGGGCATCCGGACGCAGAGACGGCGGCGCGAGACGATTCGCGTGCTGCGGCCTGTGGAGGTCCGCGAGGGAAACAAGTTTATTGGCGTGTATCCGGGCGAGGGCTATCGCATTCAATATGCGATCGACTTTCCTGCTCCGATTGGGCAGCAGACGGCGTTTGTTGACCTGGCCGCGGAGACATACGGCACCGCAATTGCGGCGGCGCGCACCTTTGGCTACAAGGCCGACGAGAAGCGGCTGCGGGACATGGGACTGATTCGCGGCGCAGGACCGGAGAACGCGATCATTCTGGGAAAGAATGGACCGGAGAATGGGCCGCTGCGCTATGCGGATGAGTATGTGCGGCACAAGGTTCTGGACCTGATCGGCGACCTGGCGCTGGCCGGACGACGGATTGAGGGGCACGTGGTGGCGGAGCGCGCGGGACACGCGATGCATACCGCGCTGGTTTCGCGGCTTATCAAGGACCGCTCCGCGTGGGAGCTGGCGCATGTGCCGGTGCAGGCTGAGCCAGCCGAAGAAGAGAGCGCGGCTCCGCTGCATGGAACGCCAGTGGGCGCGCATGCGTTGGCCAGCATCTAGGTTCTACCAGACAACTCCAAAGTAGACAATTCCTAAGTAAACAGGATGCGCATGGGAGCCTCGACGGGGAAACTTTTGCCTTCTACGGCGAGGGCGCCCGTTTGCTGATCGCGCTTGAAGACGCTGATGTTGTTCGAGTCCTGATTGGCGACCAGCATCCAGCGCTCGGAGGGGTCGAGCGTAAAGCTGCGCGGAGTTTTTCCGCCGCAGTTGGAGCGCTTGATGGCGGTGAGACTGCCGGTGAGTGGGTCGGCGGTGAACGTGTAGAGAAAATCATTGTCGCGGTTGGCGAAGTAGACGAAGCGGCCATCCTGCGAGATTACGGTGTCGCAGCCGCGGGTGGGTCCGGTGTATCCCTCGGGCAGCAGTTCGATGCGCTTGATGAGCGAGAGACTGCCGTCCTGCTTGTTCCAGCGGAGCACATCGACGGTGGAAACAAGCTCATTCATGCAATAAGCGGTATGGCCGTTGGGATGGAAGTGGAGGGTGCGCGGACCGGATCCGGGGGCACCCTTGTAGGCGCCTGCGGGGGCCATTTCGGCGGTTGCAGTGTTGGGCTTGTAGATGTGGATGCAGTCGCCGCCAAGATCGTTGATGTAGGCGAAACGATTGTCGGGCGAGAAGGAGACGAAGTGGGCATGGGCGGAGTCCTGGCGGGCTGCGTTGGGCCCGTGGAAGGTGTAGTGCTCAGTCCAAACGGCGCTGGAGAGCTTGCCGTTGGCGATGGTGAAGCTGGCTGCGCTTCCGCCCACATAGTCGGCTGAGACGAGCATTGATCCGGTGTGGTCGACGGCAACATGGCATGTGCCGACGCCCGCGGAGTTGACGGCCGAGAGCGGATGGAGCTGGCCGCCGTCGTTCCGAAAGCTGGCCACCTCGCCTGTGGGCTGGCCATTGAAGGAATCGAGTTCGGACGCGGAGTAGACGAACTGGTGCTCGTGGGA
>PLST01000169.1:7294-10076 GCA_003164255.1 Acidobacteriaceae bacterium
CGAACGAAGAACCGGCAGCAAAGGTGGCGGCGGAGGCGGCGACGACGAATCTGCGACGAGAGAGTTTTTTCATGGCAGGGAAATTGTCGCCGATTGCAGTTGGTATGCGCCAGTGGTGGACAGGCTCTAGTTCTGGAGTTTGAAGACTACGTTGATGGTGGTTTCGACTTCGACGGGCTCACCGCTCAACAGATAGGGACGATAGCGCCACGCGCTGACGGCGTCGATTGCGGCCTGCTGGAGCATTTGCGGACCGTCGACCACGCGCAGATTCTCGATGGTTCCGCTGCGGGAGATGGTGGCGGCAAGAACTACGGTGCCCTGGGTGTGGGAGGCCACGGCAATTGGAGGATAAACCGGTAAGCGCTTGTCGATGAGGAGGCCTTCGACGATCATTCCTGAAACGCGGACCGGGCCATGTTGTTGCTGACGGACGACGGGACGGTTGTGCACCGTGCCAAAGGGATTGTTGCCGGTACCGGGTCCGTCATCGAGCTGGGCGACGTTCACGCCTTCCATGATTTCCGGCCGGTCGGCCATGATGATGGTGGATGGAATTCTCCGCGGCGCGGTGAAGGCATCTCCGGGGAATTGCGTTTTGACGACGATAGCGTTCTTGGGCATCTGCTGCGGCTTGGGTTCGGCGATGGGTGGCGGCGGAGCTTCGACAAAGAACGAGAGCGCCATCTTCGGCAACGTGGACGGATAGAGAAGAGGAATGAGGATGAGCGCGAGGAGGATGGAACCATTGAAGGCGCTGGTGGCAATCATCCATCCACGGCTGCGTGTGCGAATTGTTCCGAGGGATTCGAAGGTTGAGTCTTCAAACATGGCCTGCCTCCCGAGTTCGATTTCAGCGCGTCAGAATGGGAGGCGGCGGTGAGGCAGGCGCAAGAGGCTTGGCCGCTCCACGCCATCATTGTGCGTGAAGCGGGAGCTCAAGGCCCGCCGCTCATCCCGTTCAGAAACACTGTGCTGGTGTAGACACCGCGTTAGTTGAAAGTGTTCCCGATGTGGTGGCCTGGGTAAGCAGGAGAGACATGGGAAGCGTTACACTCCGAAGCGTTGCGATTGTTTTTTGTGGAGCAAGGATGAGATTGATTCGCCTTCTGTTTTTCTTAGCAGTGCTGCTATTGATGGTGGCCGCGCCTGGGCCAGGTGCGCATGCGCAAGAAACTGCGGCGCCGGATGCGGCGGCGACATTGAATTACATTCACGCGGCATGGGACACACTGACGCGCTCAGCGACCGATTGCAATTCGCTCACCGATGTGAAGGTGGAAGGGGGCGCGGCGGAGGTAGGCGCGAGCGCGCCGGCTGTGCTCTATCTGCCTGCCGATATGCCGACTTCGCCCAAGCTGAATGCGCTGGCGCAGAGCTGTCATGTGCGGGTGCTGCTGCTGCCGAGGAGGATTGAGAAGCTGGGCGACGTGCGGCCGGAGGAGTTGAAAGCGCCGGGACTCTTGTACCTGCCCAACGCGTATGTGGTGCCGGGCGGGCGCTTCAACGAGATGTATGGCTGGGACAGTTACTTCATTGTTCTTGGGCTGGAGGCTGACCACCGCGAAGACCTGGCCAAGGGGATGGTGGACAATTTTCTGTTTGAGATTGAGAACTACGGAGCGGTGCTGAACGCGAACCGGACCTATTACCTGACGCGATCGCAGCCGCCGTTTTTGACGTCGATGATTCGCGCTGTGTTTGAGAATCCGGCAAGTTTTGAGGCAACTCCGGCTGGACGCATCAAGGCACGCGCGTGGCTGGCGCATGCGTACACGCTGGCCGAGAAGGACTATGCGACATGGGATCGGCCGGAGCACAAGGCAGGGACGACCGGACTGTCGCGGTATTGGGATTACGGGAACGGGCCGGTGCCGGAGATGGCCGACGACAGTACCTATTACACCGACGTGATTCGCTGGCTGGTTGCCCATCCCCATGAGGGTGGCGATGGATTTCTGTTGAAGGCGGCGGAGCATCCCGATGCGGCGGAGGCGGAAAGGCTGAAGCAGACGAGTTGCGATGTGCACGGAAGCGTGGTGTGCGAGCGGGCGTGGTTNNTTCGATACGTCGAATCGCTTTGGGCCGTTCTCAGGAGCGACGGAGGAGTATGCGCCAGTCTGCCTGAACAGCCTGCTCTATCGCTACGAGCGCGACCTGGAGCACCTGGCGCTGCTGCTGGGCAACGATCGGGATGCGGCTCACTGGGACCGGCGGTCGCAGCAAAGGGCGGCGGCGATTCAGCGTTATTTGTGGCGGGCGAAGGATGGAGTGTTTGCCGACTTCAATTTTGTTCACGCAAAGTCGTCGAGCTATGACTTTATTGCTTCGCTCTATCCGCTGTGGGCGGGATTTGCGACGCGGGAAGAGGCGACGCAAATGGAGTCAAAGCTGAATCTGTTTGAGCGGGCCGGCGGGTTGTCCACGAGCAACACGAACACGGGATTGCAGTGGGATGAGCCGTACGGCTGGGCGCCGACCAACTGGATGGTTGTGGCGGGGCTGGAGGCGTACGGATTTCGCGCGGATGCGGCGCGCATTGCAGAGCACTTTGATGCGACGGTGGATGCGGGGTTTGCGGCGGACGGGACGATTCGCGAGAAGTACAACGTGGTGAAGGGGAACTCCGACGTGAAGGTGAGCACGGGGTATACGGCGAACGTGATCGGGTTTGGATGGACGAATGCGATTTACTTGAAGATGCAGGAAATCTCAGAGAAGCCGGTGGTGACGAAGGTGAATTGATTTGGCGGCAGCGAGAGAAAGAGAAAGGGGCGTTCGC
>PLST01000043.1 GCA_003164255.1 Acidobacteriaceae bacterium
AGGCACCGCGAGTACAATGCTGCTATAGGGGCCGCACTTCTTTATCTCAGCCTGCTCTTCTTGCGGCCGGCGATGGAAGCGATCCTGCACGGGGCGCAGTGAGCGTTTTCCGAATTAATTTGGTCAATTCTGAAGGAGTTACGGCCCACGTTGAAGACGCGCACCTACCCTCAAGTGATTTTTTGCGCCTTTGTCATGGCCGCTCTGGCTCACGGCCAGTTGGCGCCCCCGCGGGCCGGTTTCAGCTTCCCTCAGAAGCGAACGCTCACCTATTCCGTGGACTGGCGGGTTTTCCCCGCGGGTACAGCCGTCCTCCATTTTGACGCGGTTGGCGACCGAGAACGCCTGACTGCAAATGCCGACACCAGCGGCGCCATCAACATGCTCTTCCATGTGAGTGACCATTTCCAGTCGAATTTCGACCGGGACAAGGGTTGCACCTACGACTTCGACAAACAGACCGTAGAAGGGCGGCGTCAGATCAACTCCACGCTTCGGCTGGATTATGGCCAGGGAAAGTCGATCCTTGACGAGAAGAATCAGGTCACGGGCCAGGCCAAGCATGTGGAGACTCAGATCCCCGGTTGCCTCACCGATCTGCTCACAGGCATGTTCTACGCTTCATCGCAACCCATGACCCTGGGCCAGAGTTTTGTTATCCCGGTTGTGGACGCACAGCGCACCGTGCCCGTCACCATGAAGGTGGAGAGCCGCGAGGAGATCAAGACCACGCTCGGTACCTTCAAAACGCTGCGCGTGCAGCCCACTGCCGATGCAGGAGTTGTGAAGAACCGCGGCAACATCTGGATCTGGTACACCGACGATGAACGCCACCTGCCGGTGCAGATGCGCGCCCGCCTCTTCTGGGGCACCATCACCTTCCGCCTCACCGGCGACGTAGATAAATAGTCTGACGTCATTAAAACCCTTGCTTGCCGATTGATCGACGCAAAAATCTCCGTGCCCTATCCTTCTCGTGTTTTTTGCGGGATGGGTGGGATCGCATGAGCTGTTCCGCACCGCTCCCCTATCGACCAACGGTGTAAACTTTCTCTTCGCGCGAAAGCCACAGTACTTCTAAGCGGGCCACGCGATTATCGAGGAATTTTATGCGGAGAATTACATTCGCTTTCCTGCTCGTCTTTGCTCTTGCCATTCCGTCCTTCAGCGCGGCGCAAGCCGCCCCAGCCAAGCGCCCCATGACCTTCGACGACATGATGGCGATGAGGCGGCTGGGCGAAACCGCCGTCTCGCCCGATGGCAAATGGCTGGCGTATTCGGTCACCACGGTGGATCTGAAGCAGAACACGAAAACGGCAGAGCTTTGGTTGCAGGCGATTGCAGGCCCAACCTCCGCGAGTCCTGCTCCATTCAAGCTGGCGGTCGCCCAGCCCGGCGACGGCGGCCCGCAATTCGCGCCCGAGGGCAGGCGGATTCTGTTCCTCAGCGGCCGTGACGGGGGCCAGCAGGTCTGGCTCGCGGACTTCGATCCCGTCTCTGGCGCAACCATCAACGCGAAAAAGCTGACGTCGATTGCGACCGAAGCAGACAACGCGCAGTGGTCGCCGGACGGCAGGTCGATCGTGTTTACTTCGACCGTGTATCCAGATTGTCCAGCAATCACGACAGCGGACTTCAATACGGGCAATCAATGCAACGCCGACCGCGACGCGGCTGCCGCAGCGAGCAAGGTGAAGGCGCAGATCTTTTCTCATCTGCTCTACCGGCACTGGAATCACTACACGGGCGACAAACGTTCGCATCTCTTTATCGCCTCGGTCGACAACGGCTCCATGCGCGACCTCACACCCAACGACCCGCACGATGTGCCGCCGTTTTCACTCGAAGGCGGCGGCGGCTTTGCGATTTCACCAGACTCGAAGGAACTCGCCTTCACTGAGAATCTTGATCCCGAGCCAGCTACCAGCGTGAGCGCCAAGATATTCACTCTCGACCTGACCGACCCCGCTGCCAAGCCCGTAGCGGTGAGCAATTCCCTCGGCGGCAACTTCAATCCGGCTTATTCGCTCGACGGCAAATATCTGGCGTGGCGCTCAGAAGCCCGTGCCGGCTACGAGGCCGATAGGTTCCGACTGGTGCTCTATAACCGTGTCGCGAAGACGATCAAGGATTTGTTGCCGAAGTTCGAGAATTGGGTGGACGAATTTACCTGGGCACCCGATTCGAAATCGATCTACTTCGCGGGTGGGGAAAAGGGCGAAGCACCTATTTCAGTCACGGATCTCAATGGAGAATTATCTCTGATTCCAGGAACTGGAGAGTATTCAGATCTTCACCCGCTGCCACTTCATGAGGTGCTGGCTGCGCAGGTCACAGTGGCTAGTCCCAGCGAGGTGGGCTTGGTTGAATTCTCATCTGCGCCCGCCAATTGCACAGGAGATTGTCTAGGAGGCGGTGCAGCCTGGAAGCCGGTCACCCACCTCAACGATGCCATTCTCGCTCAGCTCGACATGCCCGCGATGCAATCCTTCTGGTTCACCGCCAAAGACGGCACTAGGCTCGAAGGCTTCCTCATTCCACCTCCTGGTTTCGACCCCGCGAAGAAGTATCCGGTAAAGTTCTTGATTCACGGCGGCCCGCAAGGCAACTGGGGCGACGCGTGGAGCTACCGCTGGAATCCCGAGCTTTTCGCCGCGAACGGCTACGTCGTCGTCATGATCAACCCGCGCGGCTCGACTGGCTACGGCCAGACCATCGTTGACGGCGTCAACGGCGACTGGGGCGGCAAGCCCTTCACCGACCTCATGACCGGACTCGACTACGCCGAACAGCATTATCCCTTCATCGACAAGAATCGCGAGTGCGCTTTAGGCGCCAGCTATGGCGGCTACATGGCCAACTGGGTNNCTGGTTCAATATCTGGGAGTTCAAAGGCCATCCGTGGGACTATTACGGTAAGCCGGACAGCGAGAACCCCTTCCGCAAGTGGGCGCCGATGCTGTCGGCCAAGAACTTCAAGACGCCTACTCTCGTCATCCACGGCCAGCTCGACTACCGTCTTGATGTGAGCGAAGGTTTCCAGTTCTTCGACACATTGCAATTGCTCAAGGTCCCGAGCAAGATGCTTTACTTCCCCGACGAAGGCCACTGGGTGTTGAAGCCGCAGAACTCGCAACTCTGGTACAAGACCGTCAATGACTGGGTAGACCAGTGGACGAAGACGGCTGCCAGCAACTAGTTTTGAGCTACCAGCTTGTTGATGCTGAAGC
>PLST01000495.1:0-2025 GCA_003164255.1 Acidobacteriaceae bacterium
CGGCCGTAGCCGATGCCGTTGCCGATGGTCCAGACGCGGGTGAGTTTCTCAAGGCGTCCGTGGGTGGCGGCGACACCGGCGGCGATGGCGTCAGCGTCGTTGGCGATGTGGACAGGCGCGGCGATGGAGTGCGGGGCCAGTGCGCGGGTGAGATCGTCGGCGAGGCGGAGGCCTTTCAACTGGGTGAGATTGGGCGAGTCCTCAATGACGCCGTGGCGGACGATGCCGGGAACGGCGACGCCGATGGCGCTGAGAGGTTTGGTGGCGCCTTTTTGCAGGAAGGCAATCTGACTGGCGAGCATCTCGACGAGTTCACTGGGGGGAAGGGCGCTGAGGGCGTCCTGCTCGGCGGGGTCGAAGGGGAAACGAAGAGGCTTGCCGGTGAGGCGCTGGTCCTCAAGGCGGCCGGCGACGATGTGATCGGTGATCACGATGCCGATGGCGGTGGTCATGGAAGCCCTCCGGGAGAAGCAGTGGTCAGTGATAAGTGGACAGTGGTCAGTGATCCGTGCGCAATTGTTCAGGGCCGAAGCGGACTTTGGGTAATGAACTTTTCATTTGCGAAAAACCCGCCTGGGCTAAAGCCCCGATTGTTTTTGTAATCCGCTTTTGGCGCGTCTAAAACCGCGCCCTTTCAACACATGGCAGTCATTGGATCTTTTTCCGCAAGCTGTGAAGTCGTGTCCTGACCCAAAATGCTTTCTCCAGACACAGAACACTTTTTCTGTTTCCTTCTTAGTCGGACTGGTAGCGGTGGAGGCGGCCGAGGCCGTTGAAGGCGGCGACTTTGTAACACTCGGCGAGCGTGGGGTAGTTGAAGACGGTGTCAATGAAGTAGTCCATGGTGCCNNCCGCGAATCTGTCCGCGGGCGACCTCGCGATAGTAAGCCATGCCGACTTCGTAGGGAACGTCTTCGCCGGTGAGTTGCTCTTCGGTTTTACCGATGAAGCTGATTTCGGGAATGGTATAGATGCCGTAGGGATAAAAGCCAGGGTTCGAGGTAGCGGCCTGATCGTTGAAGGCGCGAGCGGCGGCGATGCGGCCCTGTTCCATGGAGACGGAGGCGAGGGCGGGGAAGCCGACGACGTCGCCAGCGGCAAAGATGTTGGGGACCTTGGTTTGATAGTGCTCATCGACGGCGATGCGGCCGCGATTGTCTGCCTCGAGACCGGCGGCGGCGAGGTTGAGCTCATCGACGGCGCCCTGGCGGCCGACGGCGTAGAGCAGGGCGTCGCCGGAGACGCGCTTCTTGCTTTCAAGGTTGGCAACGACGGTTTTGTTGGGGAGCTCTTCAACGCTCTCGACCTCTTCACCCAGGCGGAGGGTGACGCGGGCGTCGCGGAGGTGGTAGCTGAGCGCCTCAATGATTTCGCGGTCGGCGAACTCGAGGAGGCGGTCGCGTTTTTCAATGAGGGTGACGCGGACGCCGAGGACGGCGAACATGCAGGTGTACTCGACCCCGACCACGCCGCCGCCGACGACGATGAGGGATTGGGGCAGGCAGTCGAGGCCGAGAATCTGGTCGCTGTTGAGGATGGTTTTTCCGTTGATGGGAACCCTGGGCGAGCAGGCAGGTTTGGTGCCGACGGCGACGATGATGCGATCGGCTTCAAGAGTGGTTTCAGCCTGAACGCCTTCGACGCGGACCTGGGTGGGGCTGATGAAGTGGGCGATGCCGTGGACAACGTCAATGCCGTTGCGGGAGAGCTGCGCCTCGGTTACGTCGACTTCAGTCTTAATGACGGCCTGGACGCGGAAGGCCAGGTCGGCCATGGTGATTTTTTCCTTGACGCGATAGTTGATGCCGTAAACGGAGCGGTAGTTATAGCCGGAGAGGTGGAGTACGGCTTCGCGCATTGTTTTGGAGGGGATGGTTCCGGTATTGATGCAGACGCCGCCGACGACGGTGCGTGCCTCGACGACGGCGACGCGTTTACCCATCTTGGCGGCGGCGACGGCGGCGCGCTGGCCGGCGGGTCCGGAGCCGATGACGACGAGGTCATACTTGACGGCGCTCATTGAGG
>PLST01000495.1:2040-10893 GCA_003164255.1 Acidobacteriaceae bacterium
GAATCATCGCCGGGGCAGCAGATCATGGGGTCCGCCTGGCTTAATCAGGAACCGCAGAGTATTGCGGGCTAGGGGTGGACGGAGCGCAAGGCACGCTCGCGAGCGGCCTGCAGGGGAGGGGAGAATTTGCCGCCGGCCTGGTGATCGTCGTCGAGGCGGAACTGGCGGATCATGCCATCGAGGTCGGCGGCGAGGGAGGCGAGGTTGCGGAGGGCTTCGACGGCCTGCTCAGCGCCCTGGGTATTTTCAGTGGAGAGCTGGGAGATTTGGCCGGCGGACTCGGAGATTTCTCCGGAGGCGGCGGTCTGCTGGGTAGCCGCAGTGGCGATGAGGTTGATCTGGTGCTCGACGAGTTTTGAGGATTCGATGATTGACTCGAGGCTGTGTCTTGCGTTGGCCGTTTCTCCCAGGCCACTTTCGACGGCAGAGCGGCTTTCGTGCATGACGTCGAGGGTTTCGCGGGTTTCGTCCTGGATGCTGCGGATGGTTCCGGCGATTTCTTCGGTGGCGCCCTTGGTGCGTTCGGCGAGGCGGCGGACTTCACCGGCGACGACGGCGAAGCCACGGCCGTGTTCTCCGGCGCGGGCGGCCTCGATGGCGGCGTTGAGGGCGAGGAGGTTGGTTTGCTCGCTGATTTCCTGGATGACGTTGACGACCTTGCCGATTTCTTCAGAGCGGAGGGCGAGGGAGGTCATTTTGTCGGCGACGGAAGTGGTGGCGGCGGCAATTTTTTCCATGGTTCCGGAAGCGGCCTGCATGACGGCGCCGCCTTTTTCGGCATTGACGGCGGATTCGCGGCTGGCGCCGGCGGCGTTTTCAGCGTTGTGGCTAATTTCGCCGATGGTGGCGGTCATTTCCTGCGCGGCAGCGGCGATCTGGTTGATCTTGGTGGACTCGGCGCGGGAGTTGCCGGCGTTTTGGGCGGCGGCGGCGCTGATTTCGGTGGTGGCGGATGAGAGAGTCTCCGCGCTTTGGGCGACGGCCACGAAAACCTTGCGCATGGATTCGACGCTGGTATTGAAGGCTTCGCCGAGCTGGCCGATTTCGTCGGTGCCGGAGATGCGAATGCTTGTTGTCAGGTCTTTGGCTGCCATGGATTCCAGCGCGTTCCGGACTCTCGCGATGCGCGGCGCGATTTCGCGGGTGAGCACCATGCCGATGAGTGCGCAGAGCAGGATGATGAGCAAGGTGACGCCAGAGCTGACCCAGAGGGCGCGGGTGGCGGCGGTGGTAGCGCCCTCGGCCCCCTGCGTGCCTGCCTTTACGTTGAGCTGGAAGTTGTCGTTGGCGGCCGCGAGGGCATTCGAAAACAGAGCGACGGTGGAGTCGCCGCCGAGCAGGTCGAGCGCGTCACCGGCTTTTCCGGCTTTGACCAGGTCCAATCCGCGGTCACTGACCTGCGTGTACTGGGTCCAGGTAGCCTGCATTTTCTGATAGATTTCGCGTTCGCCAGGGTTCGTGACCAGCGGCTCATAACCTTTCACCTTGGCCTGGTAGGTGTCGAGCGCATGCTGGCGATTGCCGGAGTGCTGGGCGATGCAGTCGGGCGTTTGACACATCATGAGGTCAAGGTCTTCGCGGCGCACGGCGTTCATGGCTTCCCGGGCATCAGAAAGGTAGACCACGGAGGGGAATGAGTTCTGGCTTACGTCGAGACATTTGGCGCTAATGCCATGGAAGACGGTGAAGGCGTAGGTTCCCAGCAGAAAGCTGAGCCCGCACACGAGGCCGAAGGCGTAAGTGAACTTGCGGGAGACGGGAAGGTTGCGTAACCACTGCATAGCGGGTAGCCCTTTCATTGAGCGAGTCGCTGAGCTTATCGGCGGAAGTTGGCGGGGCTTGAGCATTTTGGTTTTTTGGGGAGAAGTGTGGACGGGAGAGATTGGCGGCCGGCGAAGTGCTGGGCGGAGCGGATTCCGGATCGCGTGCTTGCCGAAGTTGGGGTGAGCGGATATGCTGGGGCCGTTTCGGACTGCTCGCGCGAGGGACCGTGGAAGAGAGGATTGCGATGGGGATGGAGCGATGGAGGAGCGTGTGTTTGGCGCTGCTGGTTTTTGTTGTTTTGGGTAGTGCGGGGTTGGGGCAGGCGCGGTCGCAGGCGGCTCCGGCAGAGGCGCCCGCGACCCAGCACATGCCTACCGCGCAGGCGTTAGCGGATCGCGACGCGGCGATTCAAGATCATCAGCACATGATGGACATTCTGGGGATCAAGCAGTTGCGGCCGGCGGCGAGCCAGGATCCGAAGTCGCCGAATGCGGTGAACTACGACGAGTCAAAGGCGGACAGGTATCCCGGAACGCTGCCCGATCCGCTGAAGCTGAAGAACGGCAAGCGCGTGACTACGGCGAAGATGTGGTGGAAGGAGCGCCGGCCGGAGATTGTAGCGGACTTTGACAGCGAAGTTTTGGGCCGCGTGCCCGCTCATGTGCCCGGCGTGAGCTGGGAGGTGACGGACACGAAGACGGAGATGCTGGGCGGCGTGGCTGTGGTGAAAAAAACGCTCAAGGGGCATGTGGACAATGCGCTGGATCCCGAGGGCAAGGACTCGAATTTAAGGGTGGACATCGACCTGGTGGTGGGGACTCCGGCGAATGCGGCGGGGCCGGTGCCGGTGATCATGGAGCTAGCGTTCAGCCAGGAGTTTATGACGGCGATTACGAAGTCGATTCCGGAGATGATTCCGGGAGGGCCGGGGAACACGGGACCGAGTTGGCAGGAGCAGGTGATCAAGCGCGGGTGGGGTTACGCGGTCCTCTTGCCGACGAGTTATCAGGATGACGGCGGCGCGGGATTGAACCGGGGGATCATCGGGCTGGTGGGCGAGATCAATAAAAGGGGGCAGCCGCGCAGCGATCCGGCGGAGTGGGGCACGCTGCGGGCGTGGGCGTGGGGCGCGAGCCGTGCGATGGATTACCTGGAGACCGACAAGCAGGTGGACGGGAAACAGGTGGGGATCGAGGGCCACTCTCGGTTTGGCAAGACGGCGCTGGTGGCGATGGCGTACGACCCGCGGTTCAAGGTGGCCTACATCAGCTCGGCGGGGACGGGCGGCGACAAGCTCTACCGTCACGTAGTGGGCGAGCAACTGGAGAATCTAGCGGCGGCACCGACGTTCTACTACTGGATGGCGGGCAATTTCATGAAGTATGCGGGGCCGCTGACGACCGGCGATCTGCCGGTGGATGCGCATGAGCTGATTGCGTTGTGCGCGCCCCGGCCGGTATTTGTGGGCGTGGGCTCGATGACGGCAGGAGACGAGTGGGCCGACCCTCGTGGAGAGTTTCTGGGCGCAGTGGGCGCGGGGCCTGTGTACCGACTGCTGGGGAAGAAGGACCTGGGGACTACTGAATTTCCTCCGATGGAGACGGCGCTGACGGACGGCGACCTGGCGTTCCGGGAGCACCGGTTCGGACATACGCCGGGGCCGAACTGGCCGGCGTTTCTGGATTTTGCGGGGAGGTATTTGAAGGGGCCCCGGGTGAATGGTCCCCAATAATGGGGCTTGATATGGGCAGTACGGCGGCCGGAATTTCCGCTGCAGGCGCCCGGAAAATTTAGTAGGCTCAAAGTATGGAATTCAAGGTAAGCGAACTGGAGCGGGAACCGATTGAGTTTGACCTGGAGCTGGCTCCTGGAGCGGTGGATCTGGGCCAGGAGGCGACTCAGGTGGGTTCGCTGGCCACCCAAGGGCAGGCAGAAGTGCTGCACGAGCATCGCGGGCCGAAGGAAATTGTGGCGGACATCCGGTTGCGGGGGCAATTCGCGGGCAGATTCGAGGTTCCGTGCGCGCGGTGCGTTGAGCCGGTGGAGATTCCGCTGGCGGCCGAGTTCGACTTGATCTTCCGACCGGCGGCGGCGGACCGGGAAGCGACGGAACGGTCGATTACAGCGCAGGAGACGGAAATCGGTTATTATTTAAAGGACAGTCTGTTGCTTGAAGATGTACTGCGGGAGCAGGTGCTTTTGTCCCTGCCGGTCAGGACACTTTGCAAGCCGGACTGCAAGGGACTTTGTCAGCGCTGCGGTGCGAATCGCAACAGCCAGGCTTGCTCATGTGAGGATGGTCCAAGCGACCTCCGCTGGGAGGCGCTGTCTGGGCTGCGGAGCCGGATTAAGTCCTGAAGCTAACCCCAAGAGATTGAGGGTGTTCCGCCGGGCCGAAAGGCTGCTTGAGAAGGCTGTTTGCGGCCTGACGAAGCGGCGGCGTGAACACGAAAGGAATTCGACGATGCCTAATCCGAAAAGGCGCCACTCAACGCGCCGTACCGCACTTCGCCGCTCTCACGACTTTTTGACGGCCGTGGGGCTCTCCGAGTGCCCTACCTGCCACGAAAAGAAGTTGCCCCACCGCGCTTGCCCCAAGTGCGGCGCCTACAAAGGTCACCAGGTTCTGGACATCAAGGAAACCGCCAAGTAAGCTGACGGTCTCGGCACTTAAGGAAAAGACTGCGTCGTCTGGGTTTCTGGGCGACGTGGTCTTGAATTGGTTGCGCCGACCAAGGATGCTGGCTTTCAAGACGCGTCCTTCCTGACAAGGCGATATGCTCATCGACATTGCGCTTGACGCTGTAGGTTCCGATAAAGCTCCCGAGCCAGAGATTCGCGGGGCGATTCTAGCCTGCCGCCAGCTGCCCGTCCGGGTTCACCTGGTTGGGCCGCAGGCAGAGCTGCGCGATCTTCTTGACGAACACCTGGACAACGAAGATTTGCCGATCGTAATCCACCATGCCTCAGAACGGATTGGCATGGAGGAGAAGGCGGCCAACGCGGTGCGGACCAAGCGCGACAGCTCAATGCGCGTGGGACTGAAGCTGGTGCGCGAGGGCAAGGCTGCGGGATTTGTGACGGCGGGCAACACCGGCGCGGCCATGGCGACGGCGAAGATGGTGCTGGGCGCGCTGCCGGGTGTGGACCGGCCGGCGCTGGCCAACCCGATGCCGAGCTCGACGGGCAATCCGTGTGTGCTGCTGGACGTAGGCGCGAACGTGGATTGCAAACCGCAAAACCTGGCGCAGTTTGCCCTGATGGGCGAGATGTATGCGCGGACGGTGCTGAAGATCAATGAGCCGCGGGTGGGGCTGCTGTCGATTGGCGAAGAAGAGACCAAAGGCAACGACCTGACGCGCGAGGCGTTTCCTCTGCTGAAGGCGCTGCCGATCAAGTTCATTGGAAACGTGGAAGGGCGGGACATTTTCAGCGGGCTGGCCGACGTGATTGTGTGCGACGGGTTTGTGGGCAACGTGGCTCTGAAGACCAGCGAAGGCGTGGGCCGGTTTGTGCGCGAGGTGCTGCGCGAGAGCCTGACGCGGACGGTGACGGCGCAGGTGGGCGCGCTGCTTTCGCGGAAGGCTTTTAATGAGTTCCGGCGCAGGCTGGATTACCGGGAGTACGGCGGGGCGCCGTTGCTGGGCGTGCGCGGGGTTTGCATCATCGGGCACGGGTCTTCGAACGATCGCGCGATTTTTAATGGAATTCGCGTTGCGTATGAGTTTGCCAAGGGCGGCACGACGGAGCGGATTGAGCGCGAGTTTGCGAGCTACGTGAAGCCGAAGTTAAGCGCGCGGGATGGCAAGCATCACGACGCCGGGGCGGATGGGCTGATCCAGTAAAGAGCAGGGATTAGGGAACAGGGATTAGGGAATAGGGACGCTGACTGCTCTGGGAATGATTCTTCAAAACAATATGAGCGATGGGATTTCGAGCGCGCGGCTGGAGTTTGATGTGACGGCTGTGGCTGGGATCGCTTGTCCTGCTTGCCGAGGGGATCTGCGGTTGGATGCGGCGTGGCTCGCTTGTGCGGGATGCCGACGGCGCTTTCCGATTGTGGATGGGATCCCCGTGCTGATCGTGGAGCGGGCTGAAGGCGGCGATCCGGCTCGATGACTCCCGGCTGATTACTGGGTTTGCCAATTCAAGATCTTCTTTGCGAGGCTGAATCCCTCCCCGGGATTCCGTAGCCAGCAAGAAGCACCAAAACGATATACACAATCTGCATTGCTGCGCGGACGGCGATCGAGGGCATGGGAAGTCCTTCGATCGTTTTTCCCGCCACGTAAACGTTGGCCGGAATGATTGCGACCATCATGAGAGCGATGCAAAACGAGGCGAGGCGGCGGAAGCGAGGCACCAAGAGGCCGATGGCTCCTGCGACTTCAAGGATGCCGGTGAAAATTGCCAGAAAATCCCGGGCGGGGAAAATGGGAGGGATCATCCTCGCCACCATGCGTGCATGAAAGAAGTGGAGCGTAATTCCAGAGAACAGAAGCGGAAGCGCTACCAGAATGCACAGCAGAAACTGAGGAATTCCAAAGCTCGCAAACTTTCCGCGGGCCATGCCGAAGAAGGCCGCGATGGTGAGAACAAGCAAGAGGATCGGAATTGCGTATCCCATAGGCGGCTGGAACTCTCTATCTCCTTTGGTAAAAGGGGAGAACGATCAACACGGCTATGGCGATGGCAGCGATGAGAGCCAAAGCGATGAGCGAGTAAATCAGGACGAGATTTGGTCCTTTGGATGGTTCTTCACTATTGTCGGCGGGGCTTGGGATTTGCGGGCTACTCATATTTGAGGGCGTCGACGGGATCCATCTGGGCTGCGCGGGTGGCGGGGACGGTGCCGAAGACGACGCCGACGCCGACAGCCGAGGCGAGGGCGATGATGACCGACCAGGGCGAGATAGGGATCTTGTAATCAGTGAAGAGGCGGATGGATAGCGGAACGGAAATACCGACCAGGGTACCGACAATTCCGCCGGTGAGCGAGATGATGACGGCTTCAGCGAGGAACTGGAGCTTGATTTCACGGAAGGTAGCGCCGAGGGCCTTGCGAATGCCGATCTCGCGGATGCGGGAGCGCACGTTGGCGAGCATGATGTTCATGATGCCGACGCCGCCGACGGCGAGGGTGACGCAGGCGACCAGCACGAGCACCATGGTGAGGGCGTCGGCGCTTTTGTTGGCGATGTCGAGCAGTTCGGTGAGGGTTTGGGCCTTGTAGACGGAGTTGATGCGGTGGCGCGACTTGATGATGCGGAGTATATCGTTTTGCGCGTCAGGCACTTGGGACATGCTGCGCATGGAGAAGTAAATCTGGTTGACGCGTTCGGTTCCGGTGAAGTAGCGGACGACGGAATAGGGAATAAGGATGGTCTGGTCGGCGATTTCCGACTGGCCGAAGTCGTTCACGCTCATTTTGAAGACGCCGATGACGGTGAAGGGAATGCCGCTGATCTCAAAGGTGCGTCCAACGGCGGAGTAGGTGCCGCCGTAGCGTTCCTTGGCGAATTCCTCGCTAACCACGGCGCACTTCTGGTGGGTGATGTCGTCGGTGTCGTCGAAGAAGCGGCCGGCGGTGACGATGAGGTTGTGGATGAAGAGGTACTGGGGGCTGACGCCCAGCACCAGGGTGTCCTTGACGACGCCGCCGCCGAAGCTGATGCGGTCGTGCATGTCCATGACCGGCGACGAGTACATGACGTTGGGCAACTGGTCGACCACGGCCTTTTCGTCTTCGCGGGTAAGGTAGTCGGTATAGCGCACGCGCTCAAGGGCGGTGGCGCCTCCGCCGGCATATTCGACTTCGACGGAGTTGGTGCCGAACTTCTGGATGAGATCGAGGATGTAGGCCTTGCCGGTCATGCCGATTGTGACGACGAGGATGACAGAAGCGGTTCCGATGACCATGCCAAGCGCGGTGAGGAAGAAGCGCGTTTTGGCGGCGCGAAAGCTGTCCACGGCGAGCTTGAGAATTTCGCTGAGCAGCATGGTGCGGCGGGCACTGAGCAGGGTCTCCTCGAAGGTGGTGCGCCGGCTTGTGACGACTGGATTCATGGATCTTCTTTGGATGCCGCGGAGCAGCCCCAGGCTTCCGGAATCGCGCACTCAAGGCGCGGGCCGGTCCCGGGGCGATGTCCTTCAGATAGATTACGCGCCCGGATTGAAGTTTTATAGACGGGGCAGAGGCGCCTAAGGTAGGCCTTCCGGTTTTTCATGAGGAAAGAAGCCCCGCTTGAGCGGATCCGGCAGGGCAGGAGCGGGCTCAGGAACCGGATTGTGAACTGAGCGACTGCCAGAGGGCTGCGAGGTTTTCAATGGAGAGCTGTTCGGCTCGGGCCTGGGGATTGAGTGCGGCATGAGCGAGAGCGGCGGCGACAGCTGGGGGAGCAAATCCCGCAGCGCGGAGGTTGTTGGCGAGCGTTTTGCGTTTCTGTGCGAAGGCCTGGCGGGCGAAGTGGAGGAACGGAGCCTCCTTGACGCCGAGCTCAACGAAGCGGGGAGCGAACCGCCAGCGGAAGACAGTTGAGTGCACGTCAGGCGGCGGCGTGAATGCGTGAGGCGGCAAAGTAAAGAGCGCATCGGCGGGGCCAAACATTTGCACTGTGACCGAGAGGAGGCCGTAGTCGCGCGATCCGGGGCTGGCGGTGACGCGATCGGCGACTTCACGCTGGACCATGAGGACGGCGAGGTCGAGAGCAGTGTGGCTGGCCGCGAGCTTGAGCAGGATGGGCGAGGTGATGTAGTAGGGCAGATTGCCGACGGCGACGAGTTTCTGGTCTGCTGAGCTGGCTGCGGCGGCGAAGTCGAAGTTGAGCACGTCCTGCTCGACGACGGTGAGTTTGTCGGTGGGGAACTGTACGCGGAGATGCAGGGCGAGGTGGTGATCGTACTCAATAGCGATGACGTGATGGGCGCGTGCGGCGAGGGGTGCGGTAATGGCGCCTGCGCCGGGGCCAATCTCGACGACGGTGCGCGACGAGAGATCGCCGAGAGCCGCGACGATGCGGTCGATTGCCTGCGGATCGTTGAGAAAGTTCTGGCCGAGCTTGGGTTTGGAGGGCATGTGCTTTCTCGATG
>PLST01000257.1:0-2080 GCA_003164255.1 Acidobacteriaceae bacterium
GCCTCCACTTCGTCGAGTCCGGTCATCAGGGTGTCAAACATCTTGGTCACCGCTTAATTCCTGTATCTCGCAAAGATTTCATCTTCCGCAGAAGTAGCGGAAAGAATACGCAACCTGGCTCAACCTATTTTTTCACGTCCGGTCGGGAGGAGATCGCGGGCGAGGTTGAGCTTCAGGCAGGAAATCCTTGTGCATACCGCAACTCTGTTGCGGGTTTCAGCGTCCTAACGGATAGGTATCGCTTCAATAGATGAAAAGAACCGGCAGGGTTGGAGTCTGCGGCGATCTGCGTGTGACGCATGAACCGCAGTCACGAGTGATCCCCTCGCCTGAAAGGGCTGGTAGCATCCTGTGCGCGAACGGAGAGCACCAATGAACGGACAAAGAGCGTGGTTATGGCGGGGTGTGAGCATCGGGGCATTGGGATTCACAGCTGTGTTGGGAATGACAGGATGCACCGCGGTCAGGGTGACGTTAGGGATGAGAGTGCATCTCGACAAGCTGCCCGTGACCACGATCGAGGCGAGCCTGCCGAAGGGACCGGCGATCGTGCCCGGGCAGACCTCGCCCCTGATCGTGACGTTCACCGATCCGAGCGGCAAGGTCTGGGTGACCGAGGGAAAAGGCAAAGGCAAAATTCTGTGGGCCGACCTGACGGTGACGCCGAGCGTGGTGACAGTGAACAAAAAGGGTGTGCTCAGCCTGGCGCACGACCCGCGCAAAAGTGACGGCAAGACCGGGCAGGTGGAGATCTCTGTCCCGAGCCACCCGGATTTGCATGCATCGCTGACGATTCCGGTTCGCTATAACTTTCCCTTCGTGGCCAATTTTAACGGGGCCAATGGATCGTCGGGGTCGAATGGATTGAACGGGAGCGACGGCATGTCGGGGTCGAGTGGCTCGATGGGATCCTGCGATCCAAACAATAGTTCCGCTGGAGGAGATGGAGGCAATGGCAGTGCCGGCAGCGACGGCGGTAATGGGGGCGATGGCGACGATGGCGGCAATGCGCCTCCCGTAAGAGTCATGATCGCGTTACGGCCGGGCGATCATCCCCTGCTGCAGGCCGTTGTCAGTGCACCAGGCCGAAAAGACCGGCATTTCCTGGTTGACCCGCAAGGCGGATCGCTCACCATTGCGGCCAATGGAGGGGCAGGAGGTAGCGGCGGCAGCGGCGGAAAAGGCGGGAGGGGCGGCGCCGGCGGATCGGGCGGATTCGGCTGCCCGAGCGGTTCAAGCGGCAGTAGCGGACTGGACGGGCACGACGGCATGTCGGGAAGCGACGGGCGCCCCGGAAGTGCGGGCGTTATCACAATCGTCTACGATCCCGCTGTGAAACCGTTCCTTGCGGCGATCAAGGCTTCAAATAAAGGCGCGCCTGCCCCGGTGTACCAGGAGACTCCCGTCGCGCCTCTCTGGTAGTCTTCCATACTCATGCGGTCCGTCAGCCGGACGGTTAAATTGCCGCAGCCGCGGGAAGGACGTCATCCACGTCAACCCACTGGGTGGGATAGTTGCCGGTGTAGCAGGCCGTGCAGTAGCCGGTTTTCTTTTCGTCGGCAACGCACTGGAGCAACCCGTCGTGGGAGAGATAGGCCAGCGAATCCGCTTCAATAAAGTGGCGAATCTCTTCAATGGATTTGTTGGCGGCAATCAACTCGCGCTTGCTCGGCGTATCCACTCCGTAGAAGCACGGCGAAATGGTCGGCGGGCAGCTGATGCGCAGATGCACTTCCTTTGCGCCCGCGCCCCGCACCATGCGCACGATCTTTCTGCTCGTCGTGCCGCGAATGATGGAGTCGTCAATCAGGATGACGCGCTTGCCGTCCAGCAGATTGTGCACCGGGTTGAGCTTGAGGCGCACGCCGAAATCGCGCACACGCTGTTCGGGCTCAATGAACGTGCGGCCTACATAATGGTTGCGTATCAATCCGAAGCGAAAGGGAATGCCGGCCTCTTCCGCGTAGCCCAGCGCCGCGGTCACGCCGGAGTCGGGCACCGGAACCACCACATCGGCAGCGACGCCGGATTCGCGCGCAAGCTGGCGGCCCATCTGGTCGCGGCTTTCCTGCACCCAGCG
>PLST01000257.1:2150-5014 GCA_003164255.1 Acidobacteriaceae bacterium
GGATCGCGGGCTGCAAAGATGCGGTCGCGCGTCATCATCACGATTGAAAACGCGCCGTCCACCTTGGCCAGCGAATCCGCAATCGCATCCACAAGCGTTGAGGCGGTGGAGTGCGCGATGAGCTGGACAATGATTTCAGAATCGCTCGTGGTTTGAAAGTAGGCGCCATCGCGTTCCAGCGCCATGCGCAGATTGCCCAGGTTCACGAGGTTGCCGTTGTGCGCAATCGCGATGAGCCCCTTGGTGGAGTCCACGCGGATGGGCTGCGCATTCAGGAGCGCGGAATCGCCTGTAGTGGAATAGCGCGTGTGGCCGATGGCCATGGGGCCGGGCAGCTTGTCGAGCACATCGTCGGTAAAGATCTCGCTCACCAGGCCCATGCCCTTGATGTTGGCCAGGTGCTGCCCGTCGGCGGTGGCAATGCCTGCCGACTCCTGTCCGCGATGCTGCAATGCGTAGAGCGCAAGATAGGCTTGGCGCGCGGCATGCGGATGCCCATGGATGGCAACCACACCGCACTCTTCATGGAGTTTGTCAGAGGCAGGGAAGGACTTCGTCGGGTCCCCGGTCTCAGAAGCGAGACCGGGGGCACCCGCGATGGAATTTGTTTCGTCTGCTTCGCCTTCGACTCCCTGAAAAAGGAGCTGACTCATGCCGGTACCTCGCCGTGGAGTGTGGCTTCCAAGGCGGAGGCCCAGGGCTTGCGGAGTGATGCAAGGGATGCAGAGATCATGGGTTGGCGGTAGACGCTGATTTCAAGTTTGCTTCCGCCGGTGGTGCCGATGCGCGCGGCGAAGTAGCCGTACGTGTCGGCCAGTTCTTCAATAGCTTCAACCTGGTTGGCTTCGCTGGTCACCAGCACCGTGGATGCCGGCTCGGCGAAGAGACCGAAAAGCGGATGCGCCATCAGCGATTGATCCTGTTCGACGGTTGCGCCAATCTCCAGCGGAAAGGCCGCCTGCGCCAGCGAAACAGCGATGCCGCCGTCAGAGACGTCGCGCGCCGAGTGAATCAACTGGCGCTCAGCCAGCACCGCAAGCAGTGTATGCAGATCGGCCTCAGCATCCAGATCGAGCGGTGGTGGCTGGCCCCACAATCCGCCGAGCACCACGCTCGCATACTCCGATGAACCAAATGTAATGAGTTCCTCCGCCACGGCAACGTCGTCTTCCACCGCCTCGGGATGAAGCGCCGCGGGATTGCCTAGCACCGGAGTGTACGGATCAGCGCTGCTCTCCACCTGTGCGCCCGGAAACGGCACTTTCAAATTGGGATCCGGCTCGCTGCCCCTCGGTATGGGCCACAGCAGCACAATCGCGTCGCCGCCCTTTTGAAAATGTGCAGGAACCGCCATGGTCACATCGTCAAGAATGCCCACGATGCCAAGAACCGGCGTGGGATAAATGCCCACTCCGCGCGTTTCGTTGTAGAGCGAGACATTGCCGCCGGTAATGGGCGTTGACAGCGCAGTGCATGCCTCGGCAATGCCGTCGATCGCCGACGAAAGCTGCGCCATGATCTCAGGCTTCTCAGGATTGCCGAAGTTGAGGCAGTTGGTCGCCGCCACCGGAGTTGCGCCGGTCATGGCCACCTTGCGCGCCGCTTCAGCCACGGCGTGCATGGCGCCGAGCTTGGGATTCAGATATGCCCAGCGGCCGTTGCCATCGAGCGCCATGGAAAGCCCGCGCTCGTGCCGCGCACTGGTATCGCCTTCAGTGCCGGTGGCTTGCGGTCCGGTTCCTTTGATGCGCATCACGCCGCCCTCGCCGCCGGGGCCGATCACCGTATTGGTCTGCACCATCGAGTCGTACTGCTCGTAGACCCAGCGCTTGGAGCAGACGTTCGCGCTTGAAAGCAACTTGATCAGGTCGACGGTAAAGTCGCGATCCTCGGCCAGAGCGGCCTCGATCGCGTCAGACGGCAGAGGCGGAGCAGGCGTCTTCCACACACCGACCGGGCGGTGATAGAGCGGAGCGTCGTCGGTGAGCGACTTGTTGGGAATGTCGGCCACCAGCACGCCGTGATGGCGGATGCGCAGCCGCGGCTCAGGTTTCACAGTGCCCACGATGACGCCGTCGAGACCCCACTTCTCGAAGACGCGAAGGANNCGCGCGCCCATCTCGCAGGTGGAGCAGGTGAGCCCCGCCGCGCCCATGTCCTGGATGCCGACGATCGCGCCCGTTTGCATGGCCTCAAGGCAGGCCTCCATCAGCAGCTTTTCCATGAAGGGGTCGCCCACCTGGACGTTGGGCCGCTTGGCCTCGGTACCCTCGTGGAACTCTTCGCTGGCCATGGTGGCGCCGTGGATGCCGTCCCGGCCCGTTTTTGCTCCTACATATATGACAGGGTTTCCGGTGCCGCTGGCCTTGCCGTAGAAGATTTCGTCCTTCTTGACCATGCCCAGGGCGAAGGCGTTCACCAGCGGGTTGCCGCTGTAGCAGGCTTCGAACTTTGTTTCGCCGCCCAGGTTGGGAACGCCAAAGCAATTGCCGTAGCCGGCAATGCCGCTCACCACACCCTCAACGACGGCATGATTGCGGGCTACCAGTTCCGGCTCCGCGCTGCCCGGCTCAAGCGTGCCGAAGCGCAGCGAATCCATCACGGCCAGCGGCCGCGCGCCCATGGTAAAAATGTCGCGCAAAATGCCGCCCACACCCGTCGCCGCGCCCTGGAACGGCTCAATATAGCTGGGGTGGTTGTGCGACTCGANNAGGCGCAGGCCCAGCCGTCGCCAACATCAATAATGCCCGCGTTCTCGCCCGGCCCCTGCACCACAAGATCGCTCTTGGTGGGCAGCCGCTTCAGGTGAACGCGGCTGGACTTGTACGAGCAATGCTCGCTCCACATCACCGAGAAAATCCCAA
>PLST01000193.1 GCA_003164255.1 Acidobacteriaceae bacterium
CGCCGGGCGCGAAGATTTCGCAGCGACGCAGGACTTGTTCACGGACTTCGGCCGGCGTTCCGAAGGGCAGCGTCTTTTGCGTGTCAACGCCTCCGCCCCAGAAGACCAACTGATTTCCGAAGTTGGCTTTGAGCTGCTCCGGCTCCATGCCNNATGATCTTGTAATAAGGGAAGTACAGGTCGCGCAGCGTCTTGACGGAGCAGAAGGCAGAGGTCTGCGTTCCAAAGTCGGTGCCGCAGACGAAGATGGCCTGCACGGCGTCGCCGACCACGGCGTGAATGCGTTCGAGATTGGCGAGCGCCACTTCACACTGCCGCTCGAAGATGCGGTGGATATAGCTTTGCCTGCTGCTGGTGGAGACGTACCACTCGGTTACATCGCGAATGCCTTTGGGATGCTTGAGGAATGGACCCGGGACCAGCGCAATGTCTCCAAAGGCTGTTCCGCCAAAGCCGGCGATGACGCCGCGTTTCGGGCCGACCTGCTTTGCTGCGTGAGCAAGGTGGTCAAGTTCCAGCTGCGAGATTGGAAGAAAGTCCTCCGTGTTGTCTGCGGGGTCAAGGTGATCTTCATCGATCGGCTGCTGGCGGACGATGCAATCGAAGAAGTAGCCGCCCCTCGGCATGCGGCCACTGGGAGGAACAGATGTGTCGCCCTCGGGGTAGATGAGGTTATCGCCGCGGTTATCGATCTGGATGTTGAAGTCGCCGGGAACAAGCACCTCGAGGCCGTTGAACAGCCACGGCTTCCACCGCTCCGCCGGAAACCCGAACATGGTGTTGCGCGCGAAGATGCCAGTGACATCGACGCCCATCGCGTCCTGCAAGTCTTCGTCAAGCAAAGCCAGCATCTGGAAGGGTTCGTGCACGCGCACCGGGCGCTTCTCGAGCGAGTAATATTCGCGCAGCGCAGCCACGCAACTGGCATGGACGCCGGTGACTGCTGTTCCACCAAAATCAATCGGGATGCGATCGGGCTGTTTGTGGCTGAGTGTGGCCGCGAGACGATCACGGCTGGTTACGTTGGTAGCGATGGTCATGCCCACCCTTTCTTGATGCTCTGAATCTGCGGTCTGCGAACGCCTACCTGCAGCCATTGAACTCGTGCACGGCGTCGATCATGGCGACGATGTTTTCAACCGGCGTTTGCGCCTGCACGTTGTGAATGGAGTTGAAGACGAAGCCTCCGCCGGGCGCGAAGATTTCGCAGCGACGCAGAACCTGTTCGCGGACCTCGGCCGGCGTTCCAAAGGGCAGCGTCTTTTGCGTATCAACACCTCCGCCCCAGAAGACCAACTGATCTCCGAAGTTCGCCTTGAGCTGCTCCGGCTCCATGCCTGTTGCCGAACATTGCACGGGGTTGAGAATGTCAAAACCNNCTTCAATGAATGTCGGAAGAAACTTTGAAACCGCGCCACAGGAGTGTTTGAAGGTCTTCCACGTGGTGTGCGCGTGAATCCAGTCGTTGATGATCTTGTAGTAAGGGAAGTACAGGGCGCGGAGTGTCTTGACGGAACAGAAGGCAGAGGTCTGCGTTCCAAAGTCAGTGCCGCAAAGATAGACCGCCTGCACACGGTCGCCGACCACGGCGTGAATGCGCTCAAGGTTGGTGAGTGCGAGTTCACATTGCCGTGCAAAGATCCGGTGAATATAGTCCTGACGGCTACTGGTGGAAACATACCACTCGGTGATATCGCGAATGCCCTTGGGATGTTTGAGGCCGGGGCCGGGAACGAGCGAGATATCGCCGAGTGCCGTTCCGCCGAATCCAGCAATGACGCCGCGCCCCTTTGCAGACAGTTCGCCGGCAGAGCTCGCAAGAAAATCGAGATCCGCCTGCGAGATGAGGCTGAACTCCTCCATGTTGTCTTCAGGATTGAGGTGATCGTCGTCAAACGGTTCCTGGCGAACGATGCAATCGAAGAAGAAACCGTCTTTCGGCATGCGGCCACTGGGCGGAACGGATGTGTCGCCCTCGGGATAGATGAGGGTATCGCCCCGGTCGTCGGTCGTCACATTGAAGCCTTCAGGCACGAGCACCTCAAGCCCGTTGAACATCCATGGCTTCCAGCGATCCATGGGAAAGCCCCACTTGGTGCCGCGCCGGAAGAGCCCCGACACATCCACGCCCATGGCATCCTGCAGATCTTCGTCCACCAGGCCGAGCATCTGCGACGGTTCATGAATGCGCACCGGGCGCTGCTCGAGACCGTAATAATCGCGCAGCGCAGCCACGCAACTGGCATGGACGCCAGTGACCGAAGTTCCTCCAAAATCGATCGGAATTCGATCGGGCTGTTGATGATTGAGAGTTCTCGCAAGCCGTTCGCGGCTGAGAGAAGTTTGCACTGCAGTTGCCGAATCGCTCATAAGGTCAACCTCCGAGCTTTCTCATCATGCGTTGCCCTCTGGGGTCAACCTTAGGCGGCGCCGGTCGTCCTCGGGCGCCTACCGCGTTACAAAGCAAGATCGGCAATCATAGCGGTGTCGAGCACCTGGAGCATGGCTTGCTGCGCACGGGCCCACACGGGATGCGCCGGACACCACGACTTGCGGCTGCACGACTCGCCGTTGACCAGGCAGAGATTCAGAGTGATGGGGCCATCAATGGCTTCGATCACATTGCGGATCGACGCCTGACGGCCCAGAGACACGATCTGAAAACCGCCGGACTGTCCGCGGCGGGAAGCGATGAGGCCGGCGCGCGAGAGAGCCTGAAGTACCTTGGAAAGAAAACTTGGTGGCGCTCCTGTGGCCACAGCCAGCGAGGGCAGCATCGCGCGTTCATTGTCTGGCAGGCCGGCCAGATAGATCATCACGCGGACGCCGTAATCGGCCGCGCGCGTCAGTTGCATGGAGGAACTTGATTTTTCCAGTTCATTGATTCCCGCGGGACATGAGGTCTGCTTCTGCGAAGGCGACGTGCATGCAGACTCAACTGAGCGATCTGGAATTGGAAGCAACATGGCTATCGACCCTCCTGCCGGGCGAGGCGCATGGAGTTGGCTACAACGGATGTGCTTGAAAAGAACATCGCGGCCGCCGCAAAGATGGGAGTCACAACTCCAGTGAGCGCCAGCGCGATGCCGATGGCGTTATAGAAGAAGGCCCAGAACAAATTCTGCCGAACCACGCGCGTCGTTTTTTCTGCAAGCCGAAACGCATCCTCGAGCCGGGCAAGCGTTCCGCTCACAAGGACAACGGGAGCGGCGCCCATGGCAATGTCGGCCCCAGTGCCCATCGCGATTCCAAGATCGGCCTGGGCGAGCGCCGGCGCGTCATTTACGCCGTCGCCGATAAGGGCCACTCGCTTTCCTGATTGTTGCAACTCTTCGACGATGCGCGCCTTGTCGGCGGGTGTGGCTTCGGCCGTGAAGTCGTCAACGCCGATTTGGCGAGCAACCACTGCGGCCGTTGGCCAGGCGTCGCCAGTGACCATTTTCACGATGAGGCCGCGGGCGCGAAGGCGCTGGACCATCTCCACCGCGCCGTCTTTGATCTGGTCGCCGAAGCCGAGCACGCCTTGCACCGCGCCGTCCCATCCGAACAGAGCTATGGTTCTGCCGGCTTCCTGAAACTCTCGCATGCGCAATTCGGTTTCGGCGTCCATTGTGCAGCAGCCCATCGTCATCATCCGTTGATTGCCGATAAAGACCTGGCGGCCGCATACGTTTCCGCTGATTCCCGCTCCCTTGTGAATCTCGATGTCTGCAGCATCAAGAGCAACGACGCGATGGTCGATTGCGTATTTTGTGACGGCGCGGCCCAGCAGGTGTTCGGAGTAGTTCTCGATTCCGGCGAGGATGGGAAGAAATTCCTCGAGAAAGATCTCCGCGCTCTCGTGCCCTGCAGGGAGATCTGCAAAGCCGGATCCGGTTGCGGCCATCGCGAAAGCCTNNTCAAGCACGCGGCTGTCGGCGATGAGCAGGCCCTGTTGCGCGGCGCGTCCTACAGCAGCGGTGATGGCAAGGGGAGTGGCGAGACCGAGAGCGCAAGGGCATGCGATCACCAGCAGGGTAGTTGCCCGCAGCATCGCCGGCACCACACCTGCGTGCAGGCTAAGCAGCACGGCAAACTCTGCTAGAGCAAGCAATACGACGCAGGGGACGAAGATGCGGGAGACGCGATCGACGGTTCGCTCGATGGGGGCGCGGCTGGAGAGCGCGCGCTCTACAAGATGGATAATTTGCGCGAGCGCGCTGTCGTCTCCTATGCGCGTGGCGCGCACCTGAATCACTCCGCCGGCATTCAAGCTGCCGGAGGCAACGGCGTCGCCGGCTCGCTTGGGAACGGGCGCGGATTCTCCGCTCAACAGCGATTCGTCAACGTAAGTCTCGCCGTTGATGACGACGCCATCGGCGGGGAAGCGCTCACCAGCCTTGACGAGGAAGACCTGGCCTGCCGTGAGTGCATCGATGGAGACGAAGCGCTCGCCCGTTGCCGTAAGGACACGCACTTTCTTCGGCATGAGGCGGTAAAGAAGCGCGATGGAGCGGGAGGCGCGATCCTTGGCAGCGCGCTCAACCATTTTTCCGGCGAGCACGAGCGTGACGATGGCGGCCGCGGTATCGAAATAGAGATGGGTCTGTCCGCGCATCGTCTGTACGGCGCTCAGCGTGTATGCGGAAAGAATGCCAAGGGCCAGCAGCGACTCCATGCGGATTTGCAGATTGCGGATCCCAACCACGGCGGTGCGCAGAATGGGCCAGGCGCAATAGAAGACCAGCGGAGTGCACA
>PLST01000029.1 GCA_003164255.1 Acidobacteriaceae bacterium
GAGTAGGGCTAGCAGTCTTTGATACCGGATCACAGCAACATTCCAAGCGAAAAGCTCTGAGGTTAGGAAAGGCTCCGCGTTGCGGAGCCTTTCGCTTGTCTGCGCGGGCTACTTGGCTCAAGTGGGTCGCGGAAACGAATCTATTGCTCGATGAGCTTACCGGCTTCCGCGAGCTCTCCGGCTTCCGGCTGCGATCCAAACCAGGCATAGAGCGCAATGCCGACAAAACAGACCGCAGGCACTAGATAGCCGTGCGCGACGCCGGCCATGTCGCTGATCTTGCCCATCACTGGAGTAATTACGCCTCCCCCAACGATCGCCATGACGATGCACGCGCCGCCTGTCTTGGTGCGCGGCCCCAGTCCCTTCACGCCCAGTGCGAAGATGGTCGGGTACATCATCGACATAAAGAAGCTGTTTACGATAAGGCAGCCCACGCCGAACCATCCGGGATGCAACACTGCCCCAACACATGCGGCGGTGTCGATAAGCGCAAAGATACCCAGGAGCCGAGGAGCCGGTATGTAGCGCAAAAGCCAGGTGGACGTGAACCTGCCGGCAGCAAAGGCCAGCAGCGTACCGGTGAGTAGATAGCCTGCACTGCGCTCTGCGGTCCTTGTGTAGGCCAGCACGTAGGGAATCTGGTAGCTCCACGCAGCCACCTGCGCACCGACGTAGAGGAACTGCGCCACCACAGCGAAAACAAAATGCTTCCTCTTGAAGAGCGGCGGCCCGTGATCTTCCGCGGCTGCCTCCTTCGTATAATCCATCCCCATATGGGGGAACGGAGTGCGCGCAATCAGAACTCCCCAGAGCAGCACAATAACGCCCAGCACTACGTAGGGCACGATGACGCGCAGTGTCTCAGAGCGCAGGTAAGGCTGGTAGGTTCCTGCCACCTGCATCACCGTCACCTGGGCTTTGGACAATTGCACACCGGAGAAGATGAACCGTGAGCCTACCAGCAATGCCACCATGCTGCCGACGGGATTAAAGGCTTGGGAGAGATTCAGGCGTTGCTCGGCCGAGTCTGCCGAGCCGATCTGCACGATGAATGAGCCGGCAGCTGTCTCAAGAAACGACAGGCCGCCGGCGATGATGAACAGTGCGGTCAGAAAGAACCAGTATTGGTCGACGATGGCTGCGGGCCAGAACAGGATGCAACCCGATCCATAAAGGCCAAGGCCGATCAGGAAGCCGGCCTTGTAGCCCCTTTGGCGCATGATCCACCCGGCGGGCAACGCCAGCAGAAAGTAGCCCATGTAAAAGGCGGACTGCACCAGGCCGGCCTGGAGGCGGCTAATCTCAAACGACTTCATGAACTGGCGAATGAGAATGTCGTTCAGGTTGTTGGGAATCGCCCAGAGAAAGAAAAGAGCCGTAACCAGGAAATAGGGCAACATGCGGCCCACAGGAACGAGCCTTGCGTGAATGTTCGATTTTTTGAGCGCGGGCTGGGATTCAGAGCCGAAAGATCCGGCTGGAACATTCAAGGCCAATTAACCCTCCATCGAGCGGAAAATCCGCACTTTTCGAAAGCGTTTTCGGTTCGGGCGCTTTTAGAACGAAAAAACCGCCCCACCCTTTCTATCGAATCGGTCCGGGGTATGGCAAATCCTGACAGTGGTCAGTTGTCGGTTGGCGCAGTGACGGGGAGAAGGACATTCGGCGCCGGCTACAGCACCCGAGCGAGCCACTTGCCGGTATGGGAGTGGAGATTGGCAGCGATTTCTTCAGGAGCGCCTTCGGCCACGATGCGGCCGCCGCCTTCCCCGCCCTCCGGGCCAAGGTCGATGACCCAGTCAGCGGACTTGATCACATCGAGGTTGTGCTCGATGACGATGAGCGAGCCGCCACCGTCAATGAGCTTTCGGAAGGCAGTGAGGAGTTTGGAGACGTCGTCGAAATGCAGGCCGGTGGTGGGCTCGTCGAGGATGTAGAGAACGCGGCTGGCCTGCGAGGGCTTGGCTGTTGCGTTCACGGCGCGCACCTGCGAGAGATGGGCGGCGAGTTTGACGCGCTGCGCTTCGCCACCTGAGAGCGTGGTGGCGGATTGGCCAAGGCGCAGATACCCGAGACCGATTTCGTCAAGCACGGCGAGCTTTTCAAGCAGCTTGGTTTGACCGGCAAAGAAGCGCAGTGCCTCTTTGACCGTCATCTGCAGCACGTCGTGAATGTTCTTGCCCTTGTAGCGGACATCGAGAATTTTTGCCTGGTAGCGGGTGCCGTTGCACTCCTCGCAGGGGAGCTCCACATCGGCGAGGAACTGCATTTCAACGGTGACCGTGCCGTCGCCCTCGCAGGTGTTGCAGCGACCGCCGGGCACGTTGAAGGAGAAGTGGCCGGGGGTGAGCGAGAGGCGCTTGGCCTCAGGCTGCGACGCGAACAGCTCGCGCACAAGATCGAAGCCCTTGATGTAGGTGATCGGATTGGAACGCGGGGTGCGGCCGATGGGAGTCTGGTCGACGAGCACCACGTCATTGAGGCGTTCCACACCGGTAAGCGAAGT
>PLST01000399.1 GCA_003164255.1 Acidobacteriaceae bacterium
CATGCTGCTGGTCTACTGGATGTTCATCTACGGCTTGAAGAGCGTGTGGATACCCTGGCTCTGGCCCACTTTCAACCAGATTTTCCTGATGGTGTACCTCTCCGCATGGCTGCGCCGATCAAAGGTGATGACCGGCGCGGAGTGGATCAAGACACGTTTTGGCACCGGGCGTGGCGCCCAGTTATCGCACCTGATCGTAGTGATCTATGCATTCGTCAGCATCATCGGTTTCTTTACCTATGGATTCAAGGGCATCGGAAAGTTTGCCGCGACCTTCCTGCCCTGGCATCTGTCGCCCAACGAGTATGCACTGATCCTGATCGCGATTACTGCTGTTTATGTGATCAAGGGAGGCATGATCAGCGTCGTCATTACCGAAGTGATGCAATTCATCATCCTGTCAATCGCTTCGTTTGCCGTGGGCATCATTGCCATGCTCAAGGTGGCCCCGGATAGTCTGCACAGGATGGTGCCCGCTGGCTGGGACCAGGTATTCTTCGGCTGGCGCCTGGGCCTGGATTGGTCCAAATTGCTTCCCTCGGCCGGCGGAAAGATCGCCCAGGACGGCTATGGTCTGTTCGGCTTCTTCGTGATGATGCTGTTTTTCAAGGGTGTGTTGGTCAGCGCCGCCGGACCCGCGCCCAACTACGATATGCAGCGCGTGCTTGCGGCCAAGAATCCCCGCGAAGCGTCGATGATGAGCGCATGGGTCAACGTCGTGCTCACTTTTCCACGTTACATTCTCATCGCCGGACTTACGGTGCTCGCTGCCACCTTCTTCAGTGACAACCTCCGCGCCATGGGCCCCAACATGGACTTTGAACTTGTGCTGCCCTATGCGCTTGGCCGCTTCGTGCCGGTCGGCCTGCTGGGTTTCCTCATCGCCGGTTTGCTGGCGGCATTCATGTCGAACTTTGCGTCCACGGTGAACGCGGCGCCGCCTTACTTTGTCAACGACATTTATAAGCGATTCATCAATCCGAACGCGAAACCCAAGACCTATGTCCGACTAAGTTATCTCAGTTCGTTTGCCGTTGTGGTGATCGGCGTCATGTTCGGCTGGAACGTGACGTCGGTGAACTCGGTGGTGTTGTGGATCGTCTCTGGTCTATGGGGCGGTTACACCGCTTCAAACGTTCTGAAGTGGTATTGGTGGCGTTTTAACGGGTACGGCTACTTCTGGGGCATGGTCGCCGGCATTTCATCGGCGCTCCTGATGCCGAAGATTGTTGACAACATTCCGGCCGTGCAGAGCTTCCTTGGCGGTCACCCCGTGAATCCGGACGTGACAATTATCTTCCCACTTGTATTGGTCATCTCGCTGATAGGCTGCTTTGCCGGCACGCTGCTGACCAAGCCGGAGCCGGACGAGGTGCTGATGGATTTCTATCGCCGCGTCCGGCCGTGGGGCTTCTGGGGGCCGGTACTCAAGAAGGTTCTCGCCGAGGAACCAGGCTTCCAGCGCAATCGGGACTTCCTGCGCGATATGTTCAATGTAGTCGTTGGCATTTCATGGCAAATTAGCCTGGTGGCGCTTCCGCTGTACATCGTCATCCAGGAATTTTGGCGTGCTGCCATCGCTCTGACGATCATTGTAGGAACGTCAGCCATTCTTAAGTTCACTTGGTACGACCATCTGGCCGTTCGCGAGGTTGAGACAGACAAAGCGGCCGCCAATGACAAGTAGTTGAGATCGCCGAGCCACTCTCCGGCACAAGGACAGGGGCCGACGGGACAAATACGGCCGTCAAAGGCGTGGAGCCGAATGCAGTCAAAACCGCCAGAATCGCGAGACTCGAGGTGGGTGGAATGTTAAAAATGAAGCGTATGACCAAACAAGCAAAACCTGGAGACGATTCACAGTCAGGGCAACCGCCAAGTCTCCGCACACTGGGTGAGTATCTGAACCTGTCACCAGCCACCATCTCGCTGGTGCTAAACAATGCACCCGGCGTGCGATCGATTCCACAAGAGACCAGGGATCGGGTGAAGGCGGCGGCAGCTAAATTCAAGTATCGGCCAAGCTTTTATGCGCGATCGCTACGCAAGCGCCAGTCATTCCTGGTGGGTGTGCTGGTTCCGGAATTGAACGACAGCTATACCACGGGGGTGCTGGCCGGCGTCGAGGATCTTCTCATCGAGGAAGGCTACTTCTACCTGACCGCAAGCCATCGGCGCAAGCAAGACCTGATTGAAGAATACCCACTCATGCTATTGGACCGGTCGGTTGAAGGGTTCATTGTGATCGATACGGTGCTGACACACGGGTTGAGCTTGCCCGTGGTGGCCGTGGCTGGGCATCGCGAAATTGAGGGCGTCACAAATGTAGCGGTGGACCAGCGGAGAGCGGCGGAGTTGACTTTGCGGCATTTGTACAAGTTGGGCCATCGCAAGATTGCCTTCATGCGCGGTGGCAGCCATAGCTCCGACGCCGAAGACCGCTGGAAATCCCTGATCGCCGTGGCAGCGGAATTGCGTTTGGATGTGTCACCTGAATTGACCGTGCAGCTGGTTTCGCGAGAAGCTGCACCCGAGTTGGGGTTAGCCCCGACCAAGGAACTGCTGAGACGCGGCGCCTATTTCACAGCCCTGGTCTGTTATGACGATTTCGCTGCCATCGGTGCCATGAAGGCCATCAGGGATCATGGCCTGAAGGTGCCTGAAGACATCTCGGTGGTTGGCTTCGACGATATTGAGGGCGCCTCGTTCTACACTCCCAGCCTGACGACCATCCGCCAGCCGCTGCGACAAATGGGTGAAGTGGCGGCGCACACCCTGCTGAAACGCATTCGCGGGCTGGAGACGATTCCGAACATGAGTCCAATTCTGCCGGAGCTGGTGATTCGAGAGTCGACCTGTCCACCCAAACCAGGACGCACTCGCTGGAAGCAGAGTTAGTCGAGTCAGGCGTGGAGTTGATTTAAAGACTGCTGCTATTTGCCGGCTTGGGCTGCCGGAGCGGTTTGTGTCTGCGCGGAATGAGGGCTTATCTTGTTGATCAGAGCGGTATCGGCGGCCTGGGTAATGTTCTTGGCCTTGTCCAGTTCAGCCTTCGCCTCTTCCTTGTTTCCCATGGTCCGGTAAAGACGCCCCAGGTGCCAGTGAACATCAACGTCACTGGGCATGAGCCGCTCCGCAGCCTTCAATTCCCGCAGAGCATCGTCATTGCGACCTGCATCCTCATCGAGGATGCCCATATCCAGATGAGCAAGTTCGAGCCGCGGATCGATCTGAAGGGCCTTTTCAAATAGCGGGATGGCAACCTCCGGATGGTTCAATCTCATCTGCGCGTCACCCAGGTAGATCATGGCCTGAAAGTGACTCTGGTTATTGGCCAGTTCCGCCTGAAACTCCGTAACCGCATCCGGATACTGCTTCTGGGTCCACAGAAGATAGCCCAGGCCGAAGTGAACGTCGGGCTCCTGGGGATTGGCCTTCACGGCGGCGCGAAACTGCTCGATTGCGCCAGCATAGTTCTTCAATTCGTCCAGAGCTTCTCCGGCCAGCATATCGGCCTCTGCCGACTCGGCGTTCAGCATGAGGATCTCGTGATAGGTGTCCAGAACGCATTGGTACTGTTTGGACCAAAGGCAACTGTGCGCCAAAGTCAGGCGCAAGGGCAGATTCTGCGGATCGCTGGCTGCCGCCTCCTTGATATAAGGAGTCGCTTTTGTGTACTCCTCCAATCCGTAGTAGCACATTCCGATAAGAATGACGAGACGTTGCATGTCGGACGAGGACGGGGGCGCGCTCTTCAGCAACGGGTAGAACTCCTGCAGGGCTTCCTTCATCTCCCCGGCCTTGAACAGCGCCAGCCCGAGATTCAGGCGCAAACCTGGAACTCTGGAATCGAGATCCAGCGCTCTCCGGTAGAGAGGCACGGCGTCCTCGTAGCGCTCCTGGCGCGCTTCCAGGAGGCCAAGGTGGGCGTACGCCTCAGAACTTGATGGATGCACCTTGAGGTACGCGTGCCATGCAGCCTCTGCCTCGACATTCTCGCCGCGTTGCTCCAGCGCCAGGGCCGCTTGCCTTTGTTGATCGGCGACTCCGGTCTGGCCGGCGCACAGGCCCGCGGACATGGCCAGCATCATTGTCCCAATCAGGCAGATTCGCAGTTGCATTGCGGGTCTCACTCTTGCACCTCGTCCATTTTATTTGAGAGCGAGCCCTCGCCACCACCAAAAGAAAAGGGGCGCGGCAGGAAGGTCCCGCCGCGCCCCCGTTTAAGGAGTTAGCTAGAAGGTGAACTTGCCGGCCAACTGCAGGTTGCGTGGATCCTGAGTGCTATTGAGAGCACCACTCGAGGTGTTGACGCCGTTGAATTCGGTGTGGTTCAGCGTGTTGAACGACTCGAACTTAATCTGGAAGCTCGTCTGCTCATAGATCTGGAAGGTTTTGTAGAGAGACGTGGTGAGGTTAAAGCGGCCGGGTAATACCAGCACGTCCTTGCCCCAGTTGCCGAAGCCCAGGTTAGTTCCGCCCGCCCAGACTGGCTTGACGTTGTTATCGAGTCGGCTCGTGTCGAACCATTGAGACACCGTCTTGGGGTAGTGCAGCTTGCCGCCGGGGGTAATATTCGGATGGTTGGTGTAGCCGCCGCCCAAGCCGACTGGATCATAAGTAGCATTCAAGTTGACCTGCTGAGGTATGCCGGTCACCTTGGTTAGAGTTCCTGCAAGCTGCCATCCGCCCGCGATGGATTTAACCAGTCCATCGCTCTTGTTGAAGAAGGGCATGTTGTAGACGTAGTTGGCGTTGAACATCTGACGGCGATCGTATGATCCCGAGCCCTTGTCGTACTTGATATACCAAGGGTCATCGACGTTGTTGCGATCATTCGACTGGATGTCGATGATGTGCGAGTAGGTGTAATCGAGCTCAGTGCTCAGGCCCCAGCGGTTCTGGATGCGAACTGCGGTCTGGAGGCCGTTGTAGGAGCCGGTGGCGACGTTCTCGTCCTGGGAGATGCCCGCGTAGCCCGGATAGGAACGATAGCCGTTCTGGCTGCCGAGGTTGTTGAAAGCTGTCGCGGCATCCGTACCGTATTTGCCGTTTCCGTCACCAGCTACCTGGCGGGCGTCAACGCACGTCGCCGAAGGAACTGTGCAAGCGGATGGCAACGCACCGGACCCAATATTCACCAGCCCGATGTTGGTTGGCATGCTATTGAGTGCGTTGTTGACGATGTTCTGATGCCATTGGATGTTGCCTACATACTGCACAACCCAAATGATAGAAGGCGCGAGCTGATGCTGCACCCCGAGGCTGTACATGGCCACGGCAGGAGCCCTGAAGGTCTGGGCAAGGCTATCTCCGGAGCCCGCAAAGATAAGAGACGTCGGCGCGATCACATTGCCGGTGCTCCAGTTCTTCCCAGGCTGGCTGAAGTAGGGGTTGTTAATGTTGAGTGAAGGATCGAAGGGCGCGCTGGTGGCCACGCCAAAGATGTCGTTGCCCTGCAGGCGCTCGAAGAAGGTTCCAAAGCCGCCGCGGAGAACGGTCTTGCCGTTTCCGAAGAGATCTTCAGAGAACCCGACACGAGGCTGAAGCGTCCGGTAGTCGTTGGTGACCACGCCGTGTGGGTAGCCGTTTACGCCGGCAAGGTTGGTGCCGTTGATGTAAGCGGGGATCCCGTTGTAGGTATACAAAGTCGGGCTGGCCGAGCTGATGGTGCCGTCTGCGTTCCAGATCGGAGCCGAGCCCGCGCCTGTCTGGTAAGTGCTCTGATTGAAGTTGCCAAGGAGGTTCTGGCGCTCCCAGGCATGCGGCAGGGCGTCGTAGCGGAGGCCCAACTGCAAGCTCATGCGAGAGGTAATGTGCCAGTTGTCCTGGGCATAGACCGAAGGAGTCTGGTTGGCGTAGTGGCGAATTGGCGCGGACTGCGTCTGGGAGTAGCTGCTGGGCAAGCCCATAAGCACATCCATGAGGGTGTCACCCGACAACGAACCCCAGCTGTAATTGCCCTGCGCATCGCCGTAGAGCATCTGGTTCTTGGTGTAGCGGTTGTAGCTGAAGCCGAACTTCAACTGATGCGGGCCCGTGGTATAGGAGACGTCCACCTTGGGAGAGTAGTCCTGGGCCGCATTATGGTAGGGTTCGGTCGCTGTGTCTTCACTTTGTCCCAAGGTGCTGGCGAAGGACATTCCGGGCCAGACTTTCCGGCCGACGGTATAAGCGTTCACAACCGGAGCAACGCTCCATGAAGTCGGCAGGAAGGTGTTCGCGCTGGGAACGATGTCGGCTCCATTGCCGTCATAGTTCATGCTGACTTCAACCAGCAGGTTTGTCTTGAGGGCGCCGGTCAGCTTGGCGGTAGCGCTGTGGGCCGGCGAGGAGAGAATGCTGGTGAGGGTGTTGTAATCGCATCCGCACCATCCAAGTTCAGGCTTGCCGTAGTTCTGATTCTGATGGTCGCCGATGTAATGAACCAGCAGCGCCCACTTATTGTTGAAGTTGTAATCGCCGCGGACGACGGTGTCTTCAACATTTTGCGGAAGCGGTACGCTGGCCACGTTATAGTCCGTGCTTCCAACGTTCGCCGGAGGAAGAATCCCCGCAGTGAGGTAAGTAACACCGTTCGGATCGAACAGATACGAAGGAATCACGTTACTTGGGAAAGGCTGTCCGGGGACCAGACCATGTGGCTGCAACTTGTTGAGGTAGTAGTCCGAGGTGAGCGAGACGTTTGGAACCACCAGGCCGGTAATTTTCTGCGTACCAGCGTACGTGGGTAGCACATACGGGAGACCGGTTACCCCGCCGACGGTCGTAATGTTGGTGGAGCTGGGAATATCCTTTGGGTCGATCGTGCGGTTGTTGCTGGTAGCAACGGCTGACGTCTTGCGCCACTCCTGGTTGAAGAAGAAGAAACCCTTGTTCTTGTTGGTGTTGTAGACACCCGGAATGTAGATCGGGCCGCCGACGTTGAAGCCGTAGATGTTGTAGTGCGTTGCCGGCCGGGCATTGTTGGCGCCGTTGTACTTGTTGAAGAAGGAGTTGGCGTTGTAGGCAGTGGCGCGATTATATTCCCACCCCGAGCCGTGGAAATCCTTCGTTCCGCTCTTCAGCGACATGGTGATGGTAGCGCCGGAGGAGATGCCGTAGTCGGGTGGATAGTTGGATGTCATCATCTGGAACTCAGCGATGGCGTCCTGTGAAGGCTGAACCTGCGTTCCGCCGCCGCCGCCACGGTCAGCCGACTCGCCGCCGTCGATCAGCCAGATATTGTGGGCTTCGCGCAGGCCGTTGAATTCGAGATTAAAGTTCGCGCCAAACGCTCCGAGGGAGTTGTTGTCTGGCAGCTGAGAGCTGACGCCCATGCCAAGAGCCGCAAGATTTGCGATGTTGCGGTTTTCGGTGGCGAGGGAGGTGATATCTTGCGAGGTGATCAGGGTGCTGATCACGTTCGAGTCTGTTTGAACGGTCAGGGCGTCGGCTTCCACCGTGACCGTCGTCGACTCGGCGCCGATGCTGAGCTTGACGTCAGCGCGGAACGTTCCCGAGACGTTGACCACGATGCCATTTTGCGTAGACGTCTTGAAGCCTTTGGCCGTCACGGTCAGGTTGTAATTGCCTGGGTTCAACCCGGCAAAGTCGTACAAGCCGGTGGACCCGCTGGTGGTCGCGCGCGTAAACCCGGTAGCCGGATCGGCAAGCAAGACGTTCGCTCCCGGAATCACCGCCCCAGTTGTGTCAGTAACGGCGCCCGTCAACTCTGAGTTGGCTTGCGCAAATGCCCGGATGCCTCCGAAAGTCAGGAGCAACGCGAGCATAATGAGCCAAGTACTTGTCTTTCTCATCCTATGCCTCCAAATGGAATTACTGTTTCGCTGTTGAATATCCACGCAGGCCTAGACGGCCCGCCTGATTGCGGCAACGCATTAGTTGCACCGGCAGACGATTGTCAAGAAGTTTCTCTCGCCTACTCAAACGTTTAAGCAGATCACACCTCTCAAATCGAATTCGGTGCATTGCTGTCGGCTTTCCATACTGGCCGAGACGACCCTGATGCTTGCCGGAACACCTTAGGGGTGCCGGAAGACGATTGTCAAGAGGTTTTTATCGTTGAATCAAACGTTTTAGCTGAAAACGTTTGCAGGTTTTCCGCCGCGCAGGTTGGAAGGTATTCTCAACCCTTTGATGGAGATGGGTTTACGCCATTTGCAACCCCAAAAAGCACCCAAAAAACGGTAAAATTGATTTTTAGCGCATTCCTGTAAATCGCTTTGCTGAAACGTTCAGTAAATCGCTTCAGTAATTGGGCGGGGTGCCCCGCAGCCTGGCGCCGCCTGCCTCTGAATACCCCCTCTGGCCAGCCCCGCGTGATCACGGATTCAGCCCGGATCTGCGCAATGCTTGCCCCCACACAACGCACCAATTATTCCGTCTGGTTCGGTAATCGTGTACATGCGATCCATCGCAGGCAACCGCACCGATCCCTTTTAACCCGCAGGCCAGTGAATCTCTGCCGTCCCGGCATCCGTTCCATCCGTCGTTTTTTCTTTAAGGTGCACGTACCAACTGGAGATGTTGGCATCAGAAACTGCACTTTCGGGATGATTTATACTGCGAGAGATTCTGCTACCCAGAAATTCTTAACCGGTTTTTCGGCCTCAAGAAGCAGTTGAGTGGGCGACAACAATCTCCCCGTCGTGAAATGCACTGGACAGTTAGACGACTCGAGGCGCTTGATCCATGCTTTTTGCTTCATTTCCCTTCATTCTCGTCTATCTTCCAATTGTCATCGTTGCTTGCATCGCACTTCAACGACTCATAGGACCTAAAGCTGCTCAGGCCTGGATTCTAGTCGCTTCGGTATTTTTCTACGCAACCAGCAAGCCGTTCAATCTGGTCTTGATTTTTGCATCGATACTCGCCAATTGGCTCTTCGCGCGATGGATCGAACACACCGACCAACCGTTAAAGAAGCGGGTTTTGGTTACCGCCCTTGCAGCGAACGTAATCTTCCTGTCTACGTTCAAATACCTGGCCTTCTTTGCCTCACTTTTTGCTTTTGCTTTGCCGCGCGGCTATAGTGTGCCAACACTGCCGTTCCCGCTCGGCATCAGCTTCTTCACAGTCACGCAGATCATGTACCTGGTTGATTGCTATGAAGGCATCTTGACATCAGGTACTCTCTTTGACCATGCAACATTCGTCACCTTTTTCCCTTATGTGATCTCGGGGCCGCTTGCTCGGGCCAAGAGAATGCGGCACCAGTTCACACAGTTTGGTGGACAAAGTGACACGCGCATGGAGAATTTGGCGCGCGGCTTCTTCCACTTCTCGATGGGGCTCTTCAAGAAGGCTGTCTTTGCCGATTCATTCGCCCGCGTCGCAACCTTCGGATACAACTCCACGACTCATCTGTCGCCTTTCGAGGCATGGGTCTTCAGCGTCGCTTACGCGCTCCAGATTTATTTCGACTTTAGCGGATACTCCGACATGGCTATCGGCTCGGCGATGATGCTGGGTATTGAGATCCCGCGCAACTTCGACGCTCCTTACAAATCAAAATCAATCATCGAATTCTGGCAGCGCTGGCACATTTCGCTCACCAATTTCATCACCTCCTACCTCTTTACTCCCATCGTTCGCTCTTTCAAGACAAAGTCGCTCTTGAATTCAACTGTGGCAATTTTCATAGCCATGAGCATTGCGGGCCTCTGGCATGGCGCGGCATTGACCTTCGTGGTGTTTGGATCTCTTCACGGCGCTTACCTGGGCATCAATCAATACTGGCGCAAGAAGAAGATGCCCATACTCCCCGCGCCTCTATCGTGGCTCCTCACATTCATTCTTGTCGTCATAGCGTTTGTCTATTTTGGGGCCCAGACGGTCGGGCAGGGGACGGAACGCGTGATCGCCCTTTTCAATCCAATCAATGCCTTGGGTTACAGAAACCTTGGCATGATGAGCGTCGAAGGTGTCAGCCTTCACATCTATGGCCTGCCGCTGGTATTGGGAGGGTTTGCCGCTTTTCTCGGTCCGTCGTCGGAGCAGCTCGCGCGCGATTTCCGTCCGAGTGCATTGAACTGCGCCTGCGCTGTCGTTCTTACCGTTGTCGCTTTCGTCTTCATCAATTCCAGTATCCCCAAGCCCTTTGTCTATTTTCGCTTCTAAAGGCGTACGATCATGACCTCAGGGACCGTTCAATCCGCGGTAGGAGTGCCCAGGCAGATGTCAGCCAGCTTGTGGCTGGCGATGACACTGGGCTTGATCGCGCTGTTGATTGGCCTGCACATTCTGTTGGCATGGCGTTTGGACCTTTTCGGCATTTATCGCGATCCCCGCGGCCGTGCGTTAATTACGTCAGAACATGAGCGCAAAGCCAAGTATCTTTTGAATCAAGCATATGTTCCGGCCAACTTCGACGCCTTGATTATCGGCGCATCGGCATCGGTCAATTGGCATTCAAACTATTTCACTGGATATCGCTTCTACAACGAATCGATTGAGGGGGGAGACGCTAGTGAAGAGCGCCGGCTGGTGGACCAGGCTCTTCCCCAAGGGCACTTCAAAGTAGCTCTGGTGGCGTTGACTCCGCGAGTCACTGCCCTTCATATCCTGCAGGATGGCTTTGATCAAGTGACTCGTACCGAGGTGCTTGGCTCCATCAGTTCCCTGGGAGTTGAGTACGACGCGGTGATGGATCGCATACATCCTCGTCCACCAACCTACTTCCCCGATGGCAGCCATAATCTCCCGGTCCATGCTCCCGCGAAACCTGGCTATACGGGCGAGAAACTCGACCCAGGCCAGGACCCTGAGGCTGTTGCAGATTACAGAAGCGTGGTCGAGGAGCTCATGGATCGCGGAACTCGCATCGTTTACGTCGCTTATCCGTTTTATGAGCCAGCCTACAACTACAACAAGGACGTGATCGAGAACTACATGCATTTTGCGGCAACGGAGATGCCTCCTGCTCCTATCGTCGACTTCAATGCTCCCGAGTACGCCGCGTTTCGCAACGATTCGACCAACTACCTGGATGAGATTCACCTGAGCCCGACGGGCGCAGACAAGCTGTGCCGAATGCTCAACGAGCGAATGCATGAGGCCCTGCACGACGAGTAACCGCTTTGAGCCGGCAAGAAAGGCCGGGCTGAACCCACGATCTTGTTTCAAATAAATTCGGATCGTAACCACGAAATCGAGACCATGCCAGCACAAACCATCATCGCATCGAAAGTCTTCACTCAAGAGCTGCAGGAAGCGTTTGCGGCCCTGTCTGGCGATCGAAACCCCATGCACATGGATCGCGTTGCTGCGCGAAGAACGCAAGCTGGAATGCCCGTCGTCCATGGGATCCACACAATGCTCTGGGCGCTGGATTCAATTGCCGCAACCGGGCTGGTTTTCTCGCTGCCCCTCCGCATGAAGGTCAAGTTTCCGAAGTGGGTTTACATTGACGACAAAGCGGACCTCAGTCTATCTCCTTCAGAAGATGCATCTCTCCATCAATTCAAAGTTGAAGTCCGCGGTATGCCGGTGCTTACAGCCGAACTGCTCTTCAATGAGCCTTCGTCAATGGTTGCCAAGGGCGCCGCGAATTCCCCGGCGCACCCCCCTTTCGTGCCGATCGCTGCCGCCCGCGATCTATCGCTTGCCGAACTGAAGGGCCGATCTGGAGAGGCGTATACTTCGCCAGCGCTGGGCGCGGCAGACCTGTTTCCGCACCTTGCAGCGTCCATCACTGGCACGGCAGTCGCGGATTTAGCTGCGTGTTCTTACGTGGTGGGCATGGAAGCTCCCGGGCTGCATTCCATGTTGTCGAAACTCGATATCACGATCGACTTGTCAGTGGGATCTGTTTCTGACGGCGCAACGCTTCACTATGACGTGATCTCTCTGGATGAGCGGTTTCGCAAGGCGAAGATACATGTGGAAGGCCGCTCTATCTCCGGAATATTGGAGGCGTTTATCCGCGTCCCTCCTGTCGATCAAGCCTCCATGGCCGTCGTTTCAGCTCACGTCGAGCCCTCGGAATTTGTCGGCATGAAGGCACTNNCTAATGGCCTACGACGTCTGTCAACCGGCCGCGCCTCAACTTGCCGCTATGGGGACTCCGGTCACGCACCTCTTTTACTTCGCGACCAACGCCATCTTTCGTCCCAAAGGAGAGTTGCTCTCTGCACAGATTCTCGGGGACTTCACAACTTTCTATCTTCAGGGCTTTTATGATTTGTGCATACAGCTCCGGCAGAAGCACGAACCCTACGCGCTCGATGAAGGTACGTTAGTCGTCTACTATCCATCGTCAATTGCGGTCGAGGAACGACCGCCTGGGATGACCGAATATGCGATGGTAAAGGCCGCGGGCGAGCAATTGTGCAGAGATATGAATCAATATGTCTCAGGTCTGCAAATCATCACAACTCGATTGCCACGACTCCGAACCGATCAGACAGCAACCGTCATCCCAAGCCGCGAAATCGATGCGATCGAAGTGATGCTTCCAATCATTCGCGAAATGAAGAGTCTGGGCTAGATCTCGATTTCATCCCAGACTCTTCATTCGACAAGTTCATTTTTCCCTTCTTAGAATCGGGAAGCGTCGCCTCTGTCCTGGGACAGTTACCCCTCTTTCTCGAGAATCAAATCGACTAGATCGCCTACCTCTTTGAGATCCTGCAATTCGCCGAGCCCAAACTTGACCTTGAAGTGACGCTCAACCATCTCAATAAGGTCAATGTGCGCGAGCGAATCCCAGTTCGGCGTGTTCATCGCATTTGAGCTGCGTTTCACAGTGAGTCCCTCATCCCCCAGGACCTCCCGGAAAATCGGTTGCAGTTCCTCTAAAACTTCGTCAGGCGTCAAATCAGGCATTTGAATACTCCAGTATCTTGATATGTCGATTCCGTCGATTGTATCCGGCAAGATCGAGTTTCCACGCAGTGGAACCCTCCGGTAAATCTGATGGCAAAACGTTGCTGGGTTGAAAGCCCAGCGTCGAGTAGAAGTCAGAGACCATGCCATTTTTCCTGGTTGGTATGTAGTAGCCGAAAATCGTATTGACCCCCATTTTGCCGGCTCTATCTGCGACAGCATCGAGCATTGCGAACTCCATGTCGCGCTTGAGCACGCGACAACTCATCAGCCACAGATCCATATGGAGCGCGTCAGAATCCTTGCGTCCCAACACGACCGATATCAATCCGTTATCCCCGAAGCGGTCAGCAAGTTTTCCATAGAGTCCGAGGTGTCCGCTGCCGCCTAACACGGACTTCATCTCCGCCACCGTATAGCGCCGGGTCGTCAGATTGAACTGGTTGGTTTTGTTTGTCAACTGTGCGATGCGTTCCAGATACACCGGCTTGAATGTGTCGATCTCCGCCACCATCTCCAACGAGTCGAGATACTCACCATAGTTGGCGAATTTCTTTTCCATTACCGCGCGCTGTGCGTTCTCGGCATAGAGCGCCGCACGTTTAAGATCTTCGTTGGAGATCGATAGCGGCTCGAAGTAGCGGCCCTGATCAATGAAATCGGCAAATCGTGAGACCTCGGAGCCAACGTTTGGCACGGCAACTCCCGGCAACTGCGCTTCGACGAGGTCGCGCTCTGCCGGATTGTCATCGACAAAAACGAGGCTGTCAACGCCAAGATTCAACTCGGCCGCAATTGCCAATAAATTCTCGTGTTTCGGCTCCCAATTGGCTTTGAAGCAGGAAAAATGATCCAGCTTCAGTATGGAACTCGGGTGCGCAAAGCCGGACTTTGCGATCGCTTCGGTGTTCTTGGAACAGACCGCCAGCAGAATGCCGCGATCGCGCAGCGAAAGGCAATATTCCTGAAACGCCGTGTAGGCCTCCGCAACGGGTGTTTCACGGCCAATCTGGATCTTGTCCACGCCATCATCGCCGATCACGCCTCCCCAGAGCGTGTTATCGAGGTCGAGCACCAGTACCTTCCGGCTCTTGCCATACATCGACCCGATAATCGAACTCAAGGAACGCGCCAGCTCAAGATTGGCCTCGGGAGTCAACAGCAATTTGTACATGAAGTAGCGATTCCAATCGAACCATTGACGGGTGCCCAGTCTTGCCGAAATGCCATGAACATCCTGAAGAATGACCTTGGGCCTCTCCGCTGTCTCCTGCGCAAAAGCGATATTCAGCTCCATCAGAAAACGGCTCATCCCACCCGGCGATACCGCATCCATATTCCCTAGGATTGCCCGTGGAGGCGTCTCAAAATTATTCTGAATCAGCTGACAGCCGACATTGCTTTCAAGCGAATCCCATATCTGGCAGTAGCGAGCCGTTTCAGCCTGCACATAGCCCGGAAGGTCTGCCTCTGCACAGTCAAGTGGTGGCACATTCTGAGTGTTCAGGCAGGAGGTATGGATGTAAACGAGGTCAGGCTTGAAATCTATCAGGGCTTGAGGATCAACTACGGCATCCTCGTAGAAACGGCAATATTCCGATTGATGAATGACTGGGCGAAATCCCGACGATAACAGCAGCAATTCAAGCAAGTTTACCAATTCGTCCGTGGTTGAGCCGCCAAGCACAGCGATACGTAATTCCTGAAGATTCGTCGCGGCCAATAGCTCCCTGCGAAGGGTTCTCCGCTTACTCAGAATCTCGTCGATTGAACAGAAATTCAAGTCAATCATAGATTCATGCTACAACGCTTCGTCGCGATGTTGATGCGGGTCTCCGCGACTTGTTCAAGCGCAGCAAATACCCCGACGGAATCCTGCCCATGCCCAGCGCCATTCAATCCTTGTTTGTTCCCCGCTCATGGTTTGAGCTCGATTGTGGCCTGATCGCGCCGGTAAGACAGCGAGCCCTTGCTAGCCGGAGCAAAGGTGAGGTCCAACAAGCCATCGTCGCCGGCCTCTGCGGTGACGCCTTGTGCGCTTGCGACTTTCCACGCGGTCTTGAGCGATACATGCGATGCACGGTCTCCGGGTACATCCGCAACAATGGTGATCGTATTCGCTTTCAGCTGAACATCAATGATGCGCACACCAACGCTGCGGTCACCGGGGCGCGGTTCGGGTTGATCGGAAATCACAGACACACCTCCCACGAAACCGAGGTGCAGGAGGCTTTCTCCCTGAGGGATCGTGACCTCAACCCGCGCATTTGTCTGCTGTGGATGGTTTTCGAGGACGCCTTCAACTGCATGGCCATTGAGCTCAGTGCTGCGAAGGGCTGCGCCCAACGGCAGATCAGGATCAAACTCAAGCTGGAAGGGCTCGGCGGGATTCATGATTTTGAGCGAGAGCCCGTCTGGATCACGATGCAAGGCAAACGAGAGCGATGCCTCGGAGAGCCTTATACGAGAAATCGAAACATCATTCCACTGAGCCGGCAGTTGGGGAGCAAATCGAACTCGATGAGTGGACGAGTCGACCGACAAACCAAGCAGCCCATGAACGGTTGCCTCGAGAAATCCCGCAGACGACCAGGTTTGCTCCGGCACGGACTCGATCTGCGGCCGATAGAAGCTGCCGGAGAGCACTTCAGGCATGTGCCCGAGCGAGCCCAGCTGAGATGAAGGAAGAAGCGAGCGCCACAATGCCAGCGCCGTTACCGGCCGATGATTCATCCAGAAAGCCTCAGCCAACGCGGCTGTATGGACTGGCCAGACACTTCCCTGCGCGTAGGATTCAGGATTGAAAGCGTCGGATCCCTCACCAATTCCGCGTGAACCCCAATCCGTTTGAAAATTTGCAGAGGCAATCTGATCGAGCAAGCTGTCAGTCTGCGGCTCGCCGAATAACTGCTGAGTCAAGGCTTCAGGCGGCCCGCTGCGGCGCTCGGTCATCGGCTCGCCTTTCACATTGTGGCCGCTGATCCAGAATGAGTTTGCACTGCTCCAATAACGCAGAGGGATGGCCGCTCGTGCACGATCGGCGGCGCGCAACGGCTGATCAGAAGACTCGGTGTGGCCTGTGAGTTGTGCAAGCTGGGCAAAGGACGATGCGGCCGAAACCCAACTGGATGAAAGTCCGAGGTCATCGGCCATGCGGTCCTGCTCATTGCCGCCTTCCTTGTCCGATGGAATTCGAGGCAACCCGGTCTCCGGGTCGATAACAGATAAACAATACCGGTATGCCGCTTCAATCGCAGGCCAGTTTTCCCTGGCGAAGGCGATATCGCCGGTTGAGTTGACATAGCGAGCTACAGTGCCGAGAAACTGAAACGTGATGTCGACATGCACAAACATGTAGGGATACTTGTTTGCCCAGTCGATGAGGCTTACACTCTGCGCAAGTTCATGCCAGATCATTCCAGTCTTTTTGTCCTGATAGCGAAGAATGAAGGTCAACTCATCACGCGCATGTTCGCGATCGCCTTCAGCAATGGCCGCATCGGCGGTTGTGAGTCCATCCCCCGCGAAGAACCAATCGTATTGGGGTCGCCGTGCTCCGCGGTCGGGACCATAACCGGCAACGTAGCCGCAGCCAAGGTCGGGATTGCAGGCCCACGCCTGATCGAGTGCAAACTGCGCCCATGCAATTGCCTGGTTGACGCGCTGGTCTGGTGTTTCCACCTGCAGCAGGGTCTTTTCAACCTCCCGATCATGGGCTGCGAACTCGGATTGAAGCGCATCTACCTCGCGAGCAAGCTTTTGAAACAACAGTCCGTTATCAGAAGCGTGGGGCGGGTTGAGCGCCAGCAACACCCTGGCGGTCCCAGATGCGCCGGCGCGCACCGTGAAGCCGACACCCGACTCTGCTGCGTCATGGAACGCCCGATTATCAGCGTCATCGTGTGCCACAATATCCGGCGATCCCACGACTGCTGTAAAACCGTGGTCCTGCTCCGAGAGTACGTAGGCTGACAGGGACGGATTCCAACCCAGTCCCTGTCCTCCGACCGCCCCAGGCCACATGAGGTTGAGCACCGGCATGGCGTGGACCTCAATGTCGACTTGTCTGGGGCCTTCAACCGAATAGGTGATGATGCCTCCGGGCTCATTGAGCGGAACGAAGATCTTTTCACGAACGATGAAGTCCGGGCCCAGATAAACGCGCGTAACGCAGTCGGGGCTGTAGATTACGCGGCTGAGAATATCCGCGCCGCTGATCGCTGTCGTGGCGCCTGCCGGCCGAAAGTCTACTCGGTAATCGCTGAGAATCTGAAACGGATAAACCCAGACATCGAGCCCTTGGGTGGCGTATCCATCGATCACCGCACGGCGGCCATGCGCGGCGATAAAGCGCTGCGGCCCAACTGCCTCGGTATCAAGCGAGAACCGCGGTTCAAGGGGAGCGGCTGGAACGCTGCCTTGTGCGTGTGAACGGGGCGCGAGGACTGCAAGCGTGCAGGCCGCTGCCAGCAGGACGCCGAATTTACCGGTGTTCACAGGCCGTCGGACCATCAATGCCTTCTGCTCAGGTATTGATTGGGCGCGCCGGGGGTGGGAAGCGTGGAGATGACCGGCGCCCCGCTGGCATGCGCCTGCGCCAATGGGGCTGTGATGGTGATACCGGTGCCGGAGACCTCGACTCCGGCCGCGTGGGCAA
>PLST01000358.1 GCA_003164255.1 Acidobacteriaceae bacterium
ACCGGAGCCGCCATGACAACAGACGCGCGCGCCATGACGCAGGCGGTGCCGATCAATGCAAGCCTGAACCAGCACAGCACGGACGCATCGAACATGCTGATCGGCGGGGTTATTGCGACTCCCGTGGCATTGTATGGGCTGGGCCATTTCAAGCAGGATCCGCATGCAACTGAGGCCGGCATCCTGAACGGCGAAGCCATGCTTGACAGCGTGGTCGTGGAACAGGGAATGAAGCTCATTTTCTGGCGCGAGCGGCCCAACCAGGACGGCGCCAGAGGACATTTCTTTGAGTCGGACGCGGGAATTGATTCTTCGTTCCCCTCGTCGCACAGCGTTGTTGCCTGGTCCGCTGCGGCGGTGCTCGCAGGGGAGTACCCTTCCCGCTGGTCGCAGTTGTTCATTTATTCGGCGGCGGCCGGGGTCAGCGTTACTCGCATTCTGGGTCAGCAGCATTTCCCGTCAGACGTGCTGGTGGGATCCGCCGCCGGATGGCTCGTTGGCCGTTACGTTTTTCGCCATCGGCACAAGTTCGTCGCGCGCGGGGACGAGGAGTATTGAGGGACAAGAGGCGCCGGGTATCCGACGATTCATGAATCTCTTACACCGGCAACGGATTCCTGCTTGAAAAGAACTTACGCTGGTGCCAGTAAGGATAGGCGGCAGGTTGTTCGCTGGCTTTGTCGAGCGCCGCCACCTGCTCCCTGGTCAGATTCCAACCGGCGGCTCCCAGATTCTGCCGCAGTTGCTCTTCATTGCGAGCTCCAACGATCACCGATGAAATGGTTGGCCTTTGCAAGAGCCAGTTCAAGGCAACCTGGGGAACGGTCTTGCCCGTCTCCGCGGCAACCTTGTCGAGCGCATCGACCACCGTGTAGAGGAACTCATCGCTCGGCTGCGGTCCCAGGTCTGCCGTCTCCTGCAGGCGGCTGCTCTTGGGCATCGGCTGGCCTCGGCGCAATTTTCCAGTGAGCCGTCCCCAGCCCAGCGGACTCCACACCAGCGTGCCTACCTTTTGATCGATGCCGAGAGGCATAAGCTCCCACTCAAACTCACGGCCGACGAGCGAGTAATAGGCCTGGTGGGCCACAAAGCGGGTCCAGCCGAAGCGATCGGCCACGGCCAGCGACTTCATCAGGTGCCAGCCGGAAAAGTTGGAGCAGGCGATGTAACGCACCTTGCCTTCGCGCACAAAATTATTTAGCGTCTGCTGCACCTCTTCAATCGGCGTGAGCGCGTCAAAGCCGTGCAGATGGTAGATGTCGATGTAGTCCGTGCCCAGACGGCGCAGGCTGCCTTCGAGCGCTTGGCGCAGATGGGAGCGCGACGAACCCTCATCGTTTGGCCCGGGGCCGGTAGGAAATCCGGATTTGGTGGAGATGAGCACCTTGTCGCGCTTGCCTTTCAGCGCCTGGCCGAGGACCTCTTCCGATCGCCCCTCCGCATAGCCGTTGGCGGTGTCGAACAGGTTGACGCCCGCGTCGAGGCAGAGATCCACCAGTCGGCGAGCTTCGTCGACTTCAGTTGTGCCCATTGCCTTGAAGAAGCCCGTAGTTCCGCCGAAGGTGGCGGTTCCATAGGCCAGCGCTGAAACCTTGAGGCCTGAGCCTCCGAGTAAACGGTATTCCATGGCAAATAGGATACGTGGTTCGACGCAAAGATGCAGTCTCAGCCTGGCTCCGCATGAGCGCGTTTCGATCGACGAATCTTTCCTCCGCTTTCACTTTCCGCTCCATAGGCGCGCCAGAAGGACTCCGCTGCCAGCTTCCCAAAATCGAATGGCCGTTTTGCCGCCTCTCTATAGAAAACGTGGCCATAGATCATAGGTCCCAGCAGAAGCACGATTCCGGCCTCCGCGTCGAGTGTCGCCGGGAGCAGGCCACGGTTGATACCGCGGCGCAGAATGCGGCGCAGGCAGGTGCGCGTCGGCTCCATCACACGGTGCCTCCATGCCTCGCCAAACTCGTGATGCACCGCCGAATAGGCAATCATGGCCGGCATCATGCGCTCCCGCGCGGCATCGAACTGGTCTGGCGGCCTGCGGCTCAGCACGGTGGCCAGATCATGGCACAGGTCTCCTGAGTCAACGTCCTCGGGATCGCGATCCAGACCGTTCAACATCAGCATCACGTCCATCAGCAGGACTTCCTTGTTCGTCCAATGGTTGTACATTGTCGCCTTGCTCACGCCGGAGGTATGAGCTATTGCGTCCATGCTGGTGGCGTCAATGCCCCGCTCGCCGAACAGCTTGAGTGCGGCGCGCAACACCCGTTCATGAGCTTCCTTGCTGCGTGGTCGCGTCATCGTCTAGATCTCGATCTTTGAGAAGCGGTACGCCCCGAGCAGGATGAAGGCCGCGGCGATCACAACCATCACCTCGAAGTCGATCATGGCGCCGTAATGTGCCCGTCCAAGCAGAATCGCCCGCATGCCGTCGACGCCGTAGGAGAGAGGGTCCACCATGGTTGCGGCCGTGAGGGCCTTCGGCAGTCCATCCAGCGGAAAAAGTGCGCCAGAAAGAAAGAAAAGAGGCATCACCAGGAAGTTCATGATGAGCTGGAATCCCTGCATGTCCTGCAGGCTGGAACCCACTGCCACGCCCAGGCCGGCAAACACTGTCGCGATCAACAGCATGAAGCACAGAGCCAAAGGAACGGTAGCCAGATGAACCGGCCGGAACCCTGCAATGACGCAGACGATCGTCACCAGCAGCCCTTGCACCACAGCCACTGTCGCGCCACCAAGGGTGCGGCCAATCATGATCTGCAAGCGGGGAACGGGGGCGACCAGGGTTTCTTTCAGGAAGCCGAACTGCCGGTCCCAGAGCAGACCGAGACCGGAGAAGATCGAGGAGAACAGTACGGTCATTCCGATCACGCCGGGCGATACGAATTGCAGATAGTTGCCATTACCCGCACGTTGAAACACTGGCCCGAGCCCAAACCCGAGCACGATCAGATACAGGATCGGCTGCCCCAAACTCGCCACGATCTGTACGCGCGAGCGCAGATAGCGCTTCATTTCTCTCAGCCACAAAATATAGATCACGCTCATCGCTTGCCTCCGCTCCACATCTTTGCAAACTGACGCATCTGGTCTGCCGAAGCCGCGCTCTCGTCGCGAATGCTCGAGCCAGTCAACGCCAGAAATGCTTCTTCCAGACTTTCTGTTTTGGTTTTTTCCTTAAGCTCGGCGGGCGTTCCGACGGCAACCAGTTTCCCATGATCAATCACGCCGACTCGATGTGCGACGCGATCGGCCTCGTCCATGTAGTGCGTGGTTAGAAAGACCGTGGTCTTCTCTGTCTCATTCACTTTCTTTACGTGCGTCCAAAGCTGGTTGCGGCTCTGCGGATCAAGTCCGAGTGTCGGTTCATCGAGAAAAAGAATCTTGGGCGTGTGCAGAAAGCCGCGCGCAATTTCAAGCCTCCGCTTCATGCCGCCGGAGAACTTCTTCACCTGGTCCTTGCACCGGTCCCATAGCTCAAACTGCTTCATTAGCGCCTCAATCCGCTGGTGCCTCGCTTTGTGCGGCACGTGGTAGAGAACGCCGTGGATCTCCATGTTTTCCCATGCAGTCAGGTCCCCGTCCAGGCTCGGATCCTGAAATACGATGCCGAAGCGGCGTCGCACCTCATTTTGGTTTTTCGCGGGGTTGAGACCGTCCAATTCGATCGACCCGCTGGTGGGATTCAGCAGAGTCGTCAGCATCCTGATCGTGGTTGTCTTGCCTGCGCCATTTGGCCCAAGAAAGGCGAAGATTTCGCCCTCCGCCACCTCAAACGAAACATCGTCCACGGCGGTGAATGTGTCGAATGTCTTCACCAGATTCTGCGCTCGAATCATTACGGCCTCCCGAAATGTGATACTGAACCGTTCAGTTATGTTTGTCAACCCCGAATGGATCCGCTGGTGGACTATCCGCTGCCCCCACGTTGAACCTTCGTTTCCCACTCACTATTTCCGTTGAATGTAAAAAAACTGCCGTGCTAGACTTTGGCAGTTTCCCCATCGCCCCTCCCTCAAGCTTTCCATTTGTAGCGAACGACCGAGGTCAAACCATGAGCTCTATTTCCCAAAGCGTCGCCGCCGGGAGACCGATTGCCATCACCGGCCCTAAAGGTCTCATCGACAAGTATTTCTACTTCGCCATGTCGCTGCTGATCGCGGCGATCGTGGTGTCGGGCTTTCGCCTTACCGTCAATGCCAACCTGCTCCATCCATCGATTCCGCGGCCCTTGATTCTATGGTTCCATGCCGCGGCATTCACCAGTTGGGTGGGTTTCTTTATCTTCCAGTCGGCGCTCGTGCGGACGCACAACGTGAAGGGTCATCGCTTCTTCGGCTGGTTCGGCGCCGCGCTGGGCACAGTGATGGTGCCCCTCGGCATTACCACCTCCATCGTGATGGGACGCTTTGATACCACCGCGGAACATATCCCGGGATCTGACGCCTTTCTGATCGTCCCGTTCTATGACATGCTGGCCTTTGGGATCTTCTTCACGCTCGCGATTCTCTGGCGCAGGAAACCTGAACTGCACCGCCGGCTGCTCTTCATCGCCACGTGCGGACTGCTCGACGCAGCCTTCGGCCGCTTCGACTACCTCTACTTTCATGGACTCTTTTTCCCGTGCCTGGATGGAGTGATTCTCCTCGGCGTGCTGCGAGATGTTCTAGTAAACAGGCGCGTGCACAAGGTTTATGTCGCCGCGCTGCCCGCATTGTTTGTTGTCCAGGCCTTCGTCACCTACACATGGATGAGCACTTCTGCCTGGTGGGTTCGGATTGCTCACTCGATCCTGGGAGTCTAGGTTCAGGGCTGGCTCACCCGCAGGTGCCGGCCGCTCCTGGCAGCCCATTTAAACTAGATAAGTTATGGCCACACTGAAAGCCGTGCGCGGCACGCGCGACCTTTTGCCGCCGGAAACCGCCCTCTGGAACCGCATTGAGGCGACGGCGCGCGCCGTTTTTGCCCGCTACAACTTTGGCGAGATACGCACGCCGATTTTTGAGGACACGGCGCTGTTTGCCCGCGGCGTGGGCGAAGAAACCGACATCGTCTCGAAAGAGATGTACACCTGGGAGGATCGCGCGCGGGCGCAGTCGGAAAAGACCCAGATGCTCACCCTGCGGCCAGAGAACACGGCCGGGGTGGTTCGCGCCTACATCGAGCACCAGTTGGGCGAGACCGGACAGTTGCAGAAGCTTTACTACATTGGCCCGCAGTTCCGGCGGGAGCGGCCGCAAAAGGGACGCTACCGGCAGTTTTCGCAGATCGGAGCGGAGGTGCTTGGCCCTCCCTCGGCAGGCAGTGAGAGCCCGGTGCGGGACGCCGAAGTGCTGGAGATGCTGGCGACCCTGCTCGACGAGTTGGGGATTACAGGCTGGACGCTGGAACTGAATTCTGTCGGGTCCGCGGCGGACCGCGCCCGCTATAACGACACCCTGCGCGCTGCACTCGAGCCTGTGGTCGGGCAGATGTGTGCGGATTGCCAGCGGCGCGCCGTGACCAATCCGCTGCGTGTGCTGGACTGCAAGGTGCCGGCGGACCAACCGATTATCGAGACACTGCCGGTCATCGCTGATT
>PLST01000085.1 GCA_003164255.1 Acidobacteriaceae bacterium
ATCAGAGCGGGCTTCAACAGGTTGCAGAAAAACTCATGGGCGACGTGCTTTGTAACAAGGGCACGGCTTCAGCCGGGCCGCAAGAGATGCAAAATCAACGTCGGGCTTCAGCCCCTGCTAACTTCGCACGGCCACGCATGCCTCTCTCCGCAGCCTGTTTAGCCCCGGAGGCACACTCCGCACCGGCTGCCAGCATCGTCGCAAGCGCCCACCACAAATCCTAGTTCTGAGTTTTTGCAGGACCGCTCGACCGTCTCGAAATCAGATTCATATTGGCTGGTGCTGGCGCAACAGCTCTCTTTGAAGTCGAAACGATCTGAGTTGCCGCGGGTATCCCGGCCGATGCCACCTTCTTTGAAGCTTCAGCCTGGGTCAGCTCCACCGTACCTGCAGGAATGCCGGTCGATGAAACAGCGCCGTGAGCTCCCACCAGGCCCGTTCCGGCCGTGGCTGGTATTCCCACGGTAGCAATCTTCCCCGTCGTCGTCTTCCCCATGTCGACCGGCTTGATCCGACTGCCGACGTTGGCTGAGGCTACCTGCTTGCGTGACCTTGTGGCCGGAATCTGCGCGCTTTTCACCGCGCTGTTGCTCGCCGGAACCGCGGCCGGCGTCGCTGCGGCGGCATGATGCTCAACCTGCGGCGTAGGGTCAGGCATGATCGTCATCAGGCCCGATGAATCTGGCTGCGGCTTCACAGCCGCGGCAGTCCTGGCCGGCTTGACCGCCCGCTTTTGCGGCAAGCTCGCTCCAGCTCCATGCGCCTTCGAGCTCGGCTTTGACCCCGGCGCCTGCGCGGGCATGGTCAACTGCGCCTGCAACTTCGGAGCCGGTGCAGCCGGCACAGCTGCGGCAACCGGTACAGCTTCGGCAGTTGGTTCAGTCGCGTCCGTTTTGGCCAAAGGTGCCGGGGCCTCCAGTCCCACCGAATCCACCGTCTTCAGGTAGGGGATCGGAGAAGCCGGAGTCGCATTCGATGCCACTTGCGGGTTGTGTGCCTGCGCCGATTCTGACGCCTTGGTCTGAGCTGGCCGCACGATTCCAACCACGATGAAGAATGTTCCGGCCAGTATCACCGAGGCGAGACCAACGCTGGCGATCAGCTTATGGGAACTGCCCTCCGCCTCATCAAGCAAACCGAAGCTTGACCGTCCGACGGAGTGGCTCATGGGCAACTCTTCAGAGTTCGCTTCCGGAACTTGGGGGATCACTGGCAGTATCTCCATAACAGTCGCCTTTTAATGAACCACTTGGGGGAATCAGGGGCCTGTCCGGCAGACCGCTCTGCTGGGACTAACAGTTTAGCGCAGGTTGACCGGAAATCAAGGAGAAGATTGGCTTAATTGACGAGTCCAAGCAAGCGCAACTCACCCGTTGAAGACCGAAAAGTTCGTCCAATTTCTCATGAATACTCTCTAATCTACAGCAAATGAGCAGCTTAGCGAATGACCTATTCGTGGGATGGCTCTACGGCCGGGTCGCATGAGTCGCAAACCACTTGCTCGCCCGGTCCTGCGCCTGGACCAGTTGTTCAGGTGTCAATTTACCGGCCGCTTCATCCCTCGACCTCGCAAATTTTTCCTGAGTCGGGCCAGAGCTGCTTGCCGCCGCAAGATCCAGCCAGAAATATGCTTGTCCGTAGTCCAGCGGAACCTTGTGCCCGGTCTTGTAAATCTGCCCAAGATCATATTGCGCGCGCGGAGATCCCTGGTCCGCTGCCTTTCTGAACCAGGAGGCAGCCGCCGCTGGGTCCTGAGGAACTCCATGGCCATCCACATAAAGCTGCCCAAGGCTGGCCTGTGCTTCGGCATTGCCCTGGTCGGCAGCCTTGCGGAACCATTGCGCGGCCAGCGAGTAGTTCTTCGGAACCCCATGCCCCTCGGAGTACATCTCCCCGAGCTTCACCTGCGCAACCACATTGCCATGTTCAGCCGACTTCTTGTAGAACGCAGCGGCCTGAAGATAGTCCTTCTGGCTCCCGTGTCCCTGATCCAGCAGCGTAGCCAGTTTGAACTCCGCGTCCGGATCGCCTTGGTCCGCCGCCTTCTTAAGCCAGATGGCAGCCTGCCCGTTGTCCTGCGCTACCCCGTGGCCTTCCAGGTAGAACAGTCCCAGGTTGGTCTCCGCGGCCACGTTGCCCGTCTCCGCTGCCTTGCGGTACCAGTTCGCCGCCTGAACATAATCCTGTGTCACGCCGTGCCCTTCGCGGTAGTCAAACGCAAGGTTCACCTGCGCATCGGTATTTCCCTGGTCCGCTGCCTTGCGATACCAGTCCGCGGCTGCTGCCGGATCCTGATCCACGCCCTTGCCGTTGTCATAAAGAATGCCCAGGTGATCCTGCGCGTCGGCATTTCCCTGGTCGGCTGCCTTGTGGTACCACGCTGCCGCTTGCGCAAAATCCTTTGGCACGCCGTGGCCTTCAAGGTAGTACTTGCCCAGGTTAAGCTGCGCCTGCAAGTTCCCCTGGTCGCCAGCCTTCGTGTACCAGCTCACTGCTTGTGAATAGTCCTGCGGAACGCCCTGGCCGCTCTCGTAGAATCCCGCCAGGTTGATCTGCGCAATTGCCAGTCCCTGATCCGCCGCTTTCCTGATCCAATCGGCAGCCTGCGCATAGTCCTGCGGCACGCCGTGGCCGAAGTGGTAAAGCACGCCAAGGTTGAACTTGGCCGTCGCATCGCCCTGGTCGGCAGCCTTCCGGTCCCAGAAAATGGCCTGCGTATAATCCTGCGGCACGCCGTGACCGTAGTCGTAGAGAACGGCCAGCGCCGTTTGTCCGTCGGCGTTGCCTTGTTCGGCTGCCTTGCGGAACCAGACTGCGGCCTGTGCATAGTCCAGCGGCACTGATTTGCCCGAGCCATACGCGTAGCCCACAAGGAACTCTGACGCTGCATCGCCCGCCGTGGCCTTCGCAAGAAGCGCCGAGTCAATGCCCTTGATCTCCTGGGCGTTGCCCTGGCGGGGATTCAAAGCCAGGGAAACTGTGGTAACCAATACGAGAGACAAAACAAAGGTTGGGAATTTCATAGTGTGTAGCCTGCTGGGAAATAGGCGTGCGGAGGTCCGCGCCCTGTCGTTCATGTTCACTACGGAGCAAGCGCCGCTCTGCAAGGGGGAAAGCAACTTCTTCGATCCTCGCTTTGCGACGATTCCTGATTCGTTAGCTGTCCCCATGTCAATTGACATCTCCGTTACCGAAGTAATTTTCACGAGGACAGATTCGCTAAATTATACCCTCATTTTCGCAGCTTGCAAGAGTAACTAAGGGTACAACTACTTCAAGATAAACGTCCAAGCGTAACCTGTCCGGCAATCCAGGGGAGGGAATTCCGTCCGGGGAGGTCGGAAACTTCGATTTTGTTGCGTCCCCGGCAACCGCCGACAGGTGCCGGGTTTGCCTTGCTCCCAACAACCAGTGAAGCTGTGCCTCATTCATCGCAGTTTGATCGCGATGAGTGGGTGGCCACCCCTGGGGTCAGATAGGTGAAGTTGCAACTCAAAAATGAATCAAGAACAAGACCGCAATCGAGGGTTCGCGTCTTTGCTGAAGGTTGCGCCCGGAGACCCGCCGCGGCAGGGAACTCCCGACCTGCCGATTCGTAGTCTAACACCCAAGTCAAACGTAGTCGATGAAGAACGCACCACGAGAAATTCGGATGTTGCAAGCCAATTCTTCAACAGCAGCTGAACCGCTATTGTCGTCAGTTGCAACAACCCTATAGCTTCTTCTTCTTGGGCTGAGGAGGATCGGTAACGGTCAGAGTAAACTTCGACCCTGGCCTGAACTCGATATCGGAACCACTGGTGGTCATGGTCATTCCGATCGCAAGCCCGGCAACCGCACCCACTCCTGCTCCGATCATGGCTCCGCTTGCGCCTCCCAGGGCATAACCGGCGAGTGCGCCAAGCGCTGCGCCCCCAAACGCCATGCCTACTCGTTTCTTCTGCGACGTCCTGCCGATGGCGCGGCCTTCATCGTCAACGTTCTTCACTCCTTTTGAGTTGGCAATGTCAGTCAGTTGCATCGTCATCGTTGAGGTCTTCCCATGAAAGGTCATCGTGTCGAACTCAAATTCAACTGACGCGTTGCCCTTGCCGGCGCCCTTTTTGGGCTTCTTCATATTGTTGATGCGCCCCTCGATGATTGCGCCAACGAATTGAGGAGGACTGGACACCGAGGCAGTGAACGTATCGCCTGGCTTTGCAGTCTTGGTGCTCAATGGTGAAAGCAAATCGATGACGAATGTCTGATCCTTGATCCCGAAGCCATCCGTGGAGGGCTTTTGCCCGGGCGGGAGCTGGCCAGCCGACGGTGGAGTTGTGCTGGGAGGTACCAGCGAGACTTCTGGCGCGGGTGGCTGAGCGGCGNNGGCTGTGTCGTCTGCTGTTCGGGGGGAGGTGCTGTTTGTGCCGCTTGTTGCCCAAAGCAGAATGAGGCTGCAAGTGCTCCAAAAAGCAAGAGACCTTTCATCTTTCGCTCCATCTCATTGCAGGGTCCAGTTGATTTTCACTGTTGTCATTCCATTGCCCTTGACCCGCAGGACAAGACGCTCATAGTTGTTTCTGGGCCCGGGCGTTGAAATGGCGGCGAATGGTTTTTCAACATTTCCTCAGCTAGTAACCCTTTGAATAATACAAAAGTGATCAATTCGGGACAGACATGTCGCCCGAACCCTGACAATGATAGGGCAGACACTGATTTGAGCGGCCTCTAAGCAGGAGGCTGACGTTGGAAGTTGCGGCCTCCCCTGGTGCGAGGCAGGGCCTGCTTTTCAGGCTCTGCCGCGCGGAATATCTTTTCCCCTGAGGTAGTTTTTTGACGTTGGAATGCGCGAACGATAGTGCGGACGGAACCTTAGGACAATCTCGACGGAGGTACCATGCTGATGACCAATGTGAGCAGCTCTACATTTGACCCTGCGGTCTTTCTCGCGCACGCCGGACTTGGTCGAAGAATTGTCGAATTGAAGGCGGATGAGAACTTCTTCACCCAGGGAGACCAGGCAGACTCAGTCTTTTATCTTCAGCATGGCAGGGTTAAACTCTCCGTGGTTTCGCAGTCCGGCAAAGAGGCCACCGTCACGCTTCTCTCCTCAGGCGACTTTGTCGGTGAGTCGGCGCTGGCGGCAATCCCTGGGCTGCGCCTGTCAACGGCGACCGCCCTGTGCCAATGCACGGCGCTCAAGATCGCAAGGGAAGAAATGATCCATGTCATGCACCAGGAGCATGCGTTCTCTGACTTGTTCCTGAAGTTTCTGCTGG
>PLST01000225.1:0-5209 GCA_003164255.1 Acidobacteriaceae bacterium
GGAGTTGCGGGCATGACGCTGCCTGCGGCACGCGAACTTGCGCGCTTCGGGATTCGCGTTGTCACTATTGCGCCGGGGCTCTTCCTGACCCCCATGATGGCTGGTTTTTCAAGCGAGGTGCAGGAGTCGCTGGCGCAGACTGTTCTGTTTCCGCAGCGCCTGGGAAGGCCGGAGGAGTTTGCTGAAATGGTGGCAACCATCTGCGCGCAGACCATGCTGAATGGAGAAACCATTCGTTTGGACGGCGCGCTGCGGATGGCTCCCAAGTGAAGATTGCAAAGGCGTTGTCGAGGATTCGATGATGAGAGAAGTTGTAATTGTGAGTGCGGTGCGAACCCCTGTTGGCAAGTTCCTGGGGGCCCTGAGTTACTTGAGCGCGGTGGAGCTGGGGGCCATTGTTGTTCGCGAGGCGGTTCGCCGGGCTGGAATTGCGCCTGAGACCATTGACGAGTGCTTGATGGGCTGTGTTTTGCCGGCGGGGCTGGGGCAGAATCCTGCGCGGCAAGCTGCTCTGCGTGCAGGACTTAGCGACACTGTCAGCGCGCTCACGATCAACATGGTTTGCGGCAGCGGGCTGAAGGCTGTGGCACTTGCGGCGCAGGCGGTGATGACGGGAAGCGCGGAGGTTGTGGTTGCGGGGGGCATGGAGTCGATGAGCAACGCTCCTTACCTTTTGCCGCAGGCGCGCAAAGGGATGCGCGCTGGCGACGGCCAAGTTATTGATTCCATGATCAAAGATGGGTTGTGGTGCGCGCACTGCGACATGCATATGGGCATGACAGGCGAGGCTGCCGCTGCGAGGTACGGGATCTTGCGAGAGACCCAGGACGCGTATGCGGTGGAGAGCCATCGTAGGGCGGCGGCGGCGTGGACAGAAGGGCGATTCGACGCGGAAGTGCTGCCGATTCAACTGAGTGCGCGGAAGGCGGGCGAGGCTGAGTTTTTGAAGAGGGATGAGAGCGTGCGGGAGAATGCGAGCCTGGAGGCGCTGGCTCGGCTGAAGCCGGTCTTCAAGACGGATGGGACTGTGACGGCCGGGAATGCTCCAGGAATGAACGACGGGGCGGCAGCGGTGGTGGTGATGAGCTCCGAGAGGGCAGGTTCTTTGGGGCTGAAGGCGATGGTGAGGATTAGGGGGCAGGCTACCAGCGGGATAGCTCCCAAGTGGGTGATGATGGCCCCGGTGGAGGGGGTGCGAAAGGTTCTGGCGCGCGCTGGATGGGGGATGGATGAGGTTGATTTGTTTGAACTTAATGAGGCGTTTGCGGTGCAGGCGCTGGCGGTGACGCGAGAGCTGGGCATCGGGCTGGAGCGGGTGAATGTGAATGGAGGCGCAGTGGCTATTGGGCATCCGATTGGAGCGAGCGGCGCGCGGGTGCTGGTGACGCTGATCTACGAAATGATGCGGAGGAACGCGAGGAAAGGCGTTGCCGCGCTTTGCCTGGGCGGAGGGAATTCCGTGGCGCTAGCGGTGGAAAGAGGCTAGTTTTTTCGACTTGCAGAAGACGTAAATTACTTTGGTTGCGTATTTTGGGCCAAATGGCCTGAAATGTTCAATTTCATTCGACCGACGCAGCGTGAAATGTTCAATCAGAATGGTCCGAAACACAGCGAAATGTTCAATTAGATTGGTACGATTTTCGAGATACTTGACCTAGAAATTGTCCGGTTCGCGTGTTTTGGAACCTGAGAATTACCCATTCGAGAGCAAGTGTTCAATTTAAATTGCCCAAAAACGCACTTTTTTGCGCCTTTTGGTGCTTAAAACGTGCTTATAAGGCACTTTTTGCGCTGTTTCGGCGTCATTTTGGCGTGTTTTGCGGGTCATGATGCACCGGAAAACAGGGATCAAGCGGCTGCCGGACCCGACGTCAGATCTCAGCTCTTAGTCCCGTAGCTATCGGGTGGGCTGTCTTTCCGCGAGCCGGAAATCCGGGCCGAGTAGCTGACGAAAACATCCGACAGGCCGACCTTCCGTGACTAATCCTATGCCGGACGAAGGTTTCCATTCTGAGAGCCCAGGTGATCAATAGAAAATGTTGGCAGGACAGACAGGCAGTCAGAGACGACAGGCAGAATAGGGGTTATGCCACAAGGGAAAACGCTCGAACATGAACAGGTGCGCCGCCTCGCAATAACCGCCGTATTTTCTGACGATTATTTCTTTGAGAGAGTGGTGCTAAAAGGCGGCAATGCATTGGCCATCGCGCTTGGTCTGGGTGGCCGCTCTTCACTTGATCTCGATTTTTCGATCGAGAACGATTTCGAGAATCCAGCGGAGGCTGCACAACGTCTGGAGGCTGCGTTGAATCGCCGATTTGCGAGTGTGGGAATCGTAGTAGTTGATTTCTCTTTTAGTCCTCGTCCGTTCACGCCACGAGAGGGAGCTCCAAGGTGGGGAGGATACCTCGCTGAGTTCAAGTTGCTTGAAGAGGCTCGCTACAAAAAGATTGGTGATGATAAGCAGGTTCGTGGACGTGAATCAATGGTAATTGGCCCAGGTCAGCAGCGGAAATTTACAATTGACTTGAGCAAATTTGAATACACCCATGGAAATATTGTTCGAGAGATCGATAGCTTCGATGTACGCGTATATACCCCGGAAATGATCGCCCTTGAAAAGTTGAGAGCAATCTGTCAGCAGATGCCCGCGTACGCCCCAAACTGGACACCTTCAGCGAGAGCCAGGGATTTCTTCGACATTTATCAGATCCATGCGATCACTGGATTCAGAATTGGGTCGCCAGGGAATAAGAACGTGCTCCGCCATATCTTTGCTGCCAAAGAGGTGCCACTTGAATTCTTGCAGTTGATTGCAGCGCAACGAGAGTTTCATCGTCCTGACTGGGACAGTGTTCGGCTGTCGATAAGCAGTGACAACTTGAAGGAATTTGATTTCTATTTTGATTTCGTTGTCGAGGAAGTAGCCTCATTAGGCGTCATTGAAGGCCTCTAGGAATATAGATACGCCAATTCGGCACATACTCAGGATCCTTCACTCCATAGGAAAGGTAAAAATCGAATTCAATCCCTAGTTCTTTGAGCCGCTTGTATTTCGATTCTGGATATCCAGCGCGCTCCATGTAGAAGCCAATGGCTTGGTGAAACGGATAGACATACTCGAGCTTCCGGAGTGTGGCTACAAGGACTCCCACTGAAGCCTTCTCCATTGCGCCGCGATAGGCGGCAAGAACCTGCAAGGGTCCGCCCGCGTAAGCAGGTCGCACGGCGATATCAATCAGGGTCCGCTCGATGCTAGTAACCCGCAGATTGGCTTCCTCATAATTCATTTCGATCACTTCCAAATTGCCTGTGCTCTTTCCCCACACAACGGCTACCTCAGTCTCGTCGAAACGGTATATGAGACGGGTCTCCCTCTGTTTATTGGCAAAGGCTCGGTCGATGCCGGTCTGAGTCAATCCACCTGGGCTGCCTTTGGGGCTTTGCTCTTTGTTCAGATACAACCGCTGGGGGATTTGGTCGTTTAGGCCGTGGATGGCAACGGCTGTCCCATGGCAAAGATAAGCTTGTCTTTTCAGAGAAAGAGCAACTTCAAAAAGGCTGGCCTCTTTCCATACATACCTATAAATCGTAGGAATATCATGGTTTACGGGGATGATCTCTTTTATATGCAGATCCCCTTTTTCAATCAGAAACTCTATGAATTGCCGCAACCCGGTACGACTGCTTAACCGCCAAAATGCTCTGTTTTGTTCCAATACTTCGCCAATATCGTCGCCCCAGAATACCCGACGAGGAGATGCCTCGAAGGCTTTGAGAATATCGACGCGAGCAATTTGGAGACGGCTAGTTCTGCCCATAGATCACCCGATCGGTGAAGGCCTTATATTATGTGAAGATAGCATAATCTTGACTGCCAGGTATATATACCTAGCAGTCTACTGTAATTCGGGCGCGATTCCAAGCGCAATGCTCAAATGTATTAATGACTTACACCTAAGAGAGATCGCATAATATGTCAGCTGGCTGTGGTATATATACCACAGCCAGCCAACAATCCTGTTTGCGATAGTAGCACTTTTTTCAATCATTATGCAGTTTGCGAGATTAGAGCGTCCGCCTTATAAAACAGGGGACATCATAGATTCCAGGTTTGTCCGTCGTGAAGGAACGTCTGTGGGTTGAACAAATTCTAGATAGAATTACGNNGGGGCTTCACAATTAAACCGGACCCGCAGTATGTACTTCCACTTGGGTATATATACCCAAGTGGAAGCCAATATTCTAGATAGCGCCGAGCGTAATTTCGACTCCGATTCGCTACATCAACCCTTGGCTCTACCGTCGCTCCGTGTATAAGACGGAAAGTTCTCGTAGAGACGCTCGCTTCCCGCGCCCAGTGCAGAGTTTCAGTGGCCAATTGGGTCTACCACCGGATGCGCTCCCTAGGGAAAAGGACGAGCAATTGCGAGCCACGGACTGGAAAACCGACCGCACGGCGTCGGAGGGAGATTCCACCTCCCACACCTGAAACGGACAGCTTTCAGATCGTCCGTATAGTCGGTCCCCCTAAACGCCGTCGCATCTAGGAGGGAGGTCCAGTCCGTATAGTTCGCCCCAGGGGCTAGAAGCACGTATCTAATCTCGGGTTTGTTCGGCACGAGTAAACTCTTGCCCTATTACAAAGCGCGGAGGAAGTTCTCTGTGCGCTCAGTCTTTGGACCTTGAAGAGTTTTGTGTACCTTACAGGGTTTTGTGTATAGAATTGCTCACAATCAGCGTCAATTCAGTCACCACTAGGATCCTCGCTCGGGAAAGTTGCAGGTGCCTATGAAGGGACACACAGCACTCCTGTCACTCGCTGTTTTCGTCGCATTCGCCGCCGTACAGACAAGTGCCTCTACGCAGGCTCCGACTTTACCGGGCATGAAAGCTCCCGAAGCTGCACCCCGGGCGCAGTCTCTCAAGCTCGCTCCGGTGGCCGCCTCCGCCAGTCGGAACCATCTGTTTACAGTGAATGACGTGAAGGGTTTGCTGTTGACATGCGTCGCGCCGGAGCTTGACACGAATGCCGAAACCGATGTGTTCAAGAGTTGCGCCCTGGCTCCGGGCCGGACCCTGGACGATGTGATGCACACCTTTGTCCAGGGTATTCACTTCGAGCGGAGCGAGCACGAGAAGGAACGCGAAGAGTGGCAGAAGAGCCTCAAAGAGGATTCTGACCAGAAGCCGGCAGAGAAACGGTGAA
>PLST01000225.1:5233-6386 GCA_003164255.1 Acidobacteriaceae bacterium
CGCAACCTGTAAAGCCACGAGTCATTTTTGGGGACAATTGGCACGACTAAAACCACCCTTGCGACGTGGACCTGTCGCTGGGGACCCCCGACCCAGAGGGTACCCCGGTCGTGCCCTGTTACAAAGCGCGGAGGGAAGTTTTTCGTATCCCACCCATCGCAAGTGCGCGATGGATGGGGCACGGACACTTCTTTGCTCAGATTTGCAAAAAGCAACCGCAGGTCCCCATTCGGCTCCGCTCAGGGCAGGCTTTCGGCTCGTCCGCCCCCTCCCCCGGTTCGCTCTGGATTACAGTCGATTGCGAAATTCAGAGACGGGACGCTAGTCGCCGGTGGTGAGGGCGGTGCGGTCTTCTGCGCGGATGGCTACTGTGTCGATGGAGAGACAGGCGCCTAGTTCGTTGAAGCTCTTTTGCCAGCGGGGGCGATCGTCTTCAGGGACGGAGGCGACGGCGTAGGTGGAGGTGCGGAGGATTTCGTACCAGATGTTTTGCGCCTGCCAGAGATTGGACTCGAAGGGAAGTTCGGCGAGCGTTTGGGCGAGGGTGAGAGCGCGATCAAGCATTTCAAGCGATGCGGAGGACATTTGCAACTCGACCATGGCGCGCTTCATGCGCTGATCGGCGATGTAGGAGAGGTTCGCCGTTTCAAGCGGGACCTGATCGGCCTTGGCGAGGGAGAGGTAAGAGCGGAGCTGGGATTGATCGATGGGCGTGGCCTCAAGGACGCGGCGAAGGCCGGCGTTGACGGCAAAGCCGGCGGCGAGAGTAAGCGCGGGAGGCTTGGGCAGACCCGCCTCAGAGAGGTAATGGAGCAGGCTGGCGTGGTCCTGGTAGATGGAGGTGAGAGAGCTCTCGATGTCCCANNTGCACCTCGGCTGCTACGAGCGCGGCAAAGGCCTCAAAAGCAGGGGCATCTTCGTCGCTATAGGATTTAACGGCGGCGGTGATGTTCTGGTCGCCAAAGTGGAGCACGGCGAAGGAGAAGGACTGGTTGTGTCCTGTGATGGCGCTGGTGATGTGGGCACGGCCAACAGCAAGACGGCCGCGGCCGGAGGTGGTGATGTCGTACGAGATGCGGCGGACGTGGTAGCAGAACAGATCAGTCTCTTGAGGAAATGAGGAGAAGACGGAACTGATGGCGTAGTGAGCCGC
>PLST01000225.1:6399-17158 GCA_003164255.1 Acidobacteriaceae bacterium
CGCTGGGCGAGCTGCAGGACGCGCGCGGCGTAGGCGATGATCTGCACGGTCTCAATGCCGGAGATATCGTCAAAGAACCAACCGCAGCTGGTGTACATGAGCTGGGCATGGCGCTGCATCTCCATGAGCTCGAGGGCGCGGATCTGCTCGTCGGGGGAGAGGGCGTGGCTGGCCTGTGCGCGGAAGAAGCGGGCGATGGACTCCTGGCTGCGATCGAGCAGGACGTGGATATAGGCGTCGCGAGCGGCCCATACATCAGTGAAGAGGACGGCGCCGGCTGCCTCAGTNNTTGCAACCGCAGTTGGAACGCCACCGCTCAACGCCGTGGACGCAGCTCCATGAGGTGTCGTCTACGATTTCGCATTCGTACTCGGGGGGAAACTGCTCAAGGTAGCTGCCGTAGTTGGTGAGCTTGACGTTCTTGTCGGCCTCAAGCAGGCGGAGGGTGTAGGCGAGGGCCATTTCGCCGTAGCGGTGATGGTGGCCGTAGGATTCGCCGTCAGTGGCGACATGGACCAGCTGAGGCTGTGCGCCGTCTTTGAAACTGGACTTGAGACGGGCGGCAAAGGCTTCGCCGGAATCGAGCAGGCCTTCAAACGCGATGGCGCGGGAGACAGGTCCGTTGTAGAAGAAGACGGCGATTTTTGCGCCGGACTTGAAACGGACGAGGTAGGGACGGGTGGTGTCGACGGAGGCGTCGGGGGTGTCGGTCCAGGGCTGCTGATTTTGGTCGGGGGTGTCTGGGGAATCGGTGGCGAGGAGTTCGTGATTGCCGAGGGGGCGGATGCGCTTGCACTGATGAGGCGCGAGCAGCGTGAACTTGATGCCTTGCTGGGCGAGCAGCTCAAGGGAGTCCGTGTCAGCGGCGGTCTCAGCCAGCCACATGCCCTCAGGCGGAGCGCCGTAGTTGTTTTCGTAGTCGGCGATGCCCCAGCGGATTTGGGTGATGCGGTCGCGGTGGCCGGCGAGGGGCAGGATCATGTGGTTGTAGACCTGCGCCATGGCGGAACTGTGGCCCAGGTAGGTTTTGCGGCTGCGGCGTTCGCCGTCAAGCACCATGCGGTAGGTGCGGGGAGCGTTTTCTCGAAGCCAGCTGAGGAGGGTGGGCCCTATGTTGAAGCTGATGCGGGCGTAGTTGTTGACGATGCGGACGATCTGGTTTTTGTTGTTGACGATGCGTGCAGCACCGTTGGGGGCGTAACACTCGGCACAGATGCGCTCGTTCCAGTCGTGATAGGGCGCAGCCGAGTCCTGAGTCTCGACCGTCTCCAGCCAGGGGTTCTCGCGGGGCGGCTGGTAAAAGTGACCATGAATGCAGATGAAGCGTTTACTCGGAGCCATGAAATATCCCGTAGCGGAACGGCGCAGGTGCGAATTAAGAGCCGTATTCGCTATTGTAGGCTGGACCGGCGGGCGGGCGGGGCCGGTTTGGCAAGATCGCAGGCGCGCCAGAGGTACCAACTGGCCACGGAGCGGAAGGGCGCCCAGCGTTTTCCCCTTTTGAGCAGGACTTCAGGCTTGGGCAGGTCACTGGCTTCGAGGGGACGGGTTTTGGGGAGGCGCTGGAAGGTGAGCGCGTAACCCTTGCGGACTCCGTAGTCGGTGATGGGGAAGACGTCAGGCCGGCCCATGCGAAAGATCAGGAGCATTTCGACGGTCCATGTGCCGATGCCGCGGACGGCGGTGAGACGCTGGATGACTTCAGCATCAGACATTTTGCGGATGGCTGCGTGGGTGGGCACGGTGCCATCGAGAGTGCGGGCGGCCAGATCTCTCAGTGCTTTGATCTTATTGCCGGAGACGCCGGCGGCGCGGAGGGGCTCATCTGGGGTGTTGAGGAGCAGCTGCGGAGCGGGATCGCCACCGAAGTACTCGCGGACGCGCCGGTGGATGGTGGCCGCGGCCTTGCCATGCAACTGCTGGTAAAGGATGGATTCGAGGAGGGACTCGAAGGGCGTGGGCGCGGGGGCAAGGCGGAGCGTGAAGGGGCCGGCGCAACGGATGAGTTCGGCAAGTTTGGGGTCGGCCGCCTGGAGATGCGCGACGGCCTCGGCCGGGTCAAAGGGAAGTTTGCGGCTGCGGCCGTTGTTAATCATGGGAGGAGTCTATCGCACGGGCTGGTGAGGAGCGGAGCTTCAGGGCGGAGTAGTAGGATGCTTAGGGCATTGGAATTAGTGCAAGGAGGATTTGCTCGCGATGAAACGCCGCGATTTTGTGAAAGCTATGTCGATTGTGGGAGCGGGGTTGACGGTGGGGTCGCGGAGTGCATTTCTACTGCGAGCCGAGGAGGTTCAGCCGATGCAATCGAACTTGGCAATCAAGCGGGTTGCGGTGATGTTCAAGTGCCACTTCGATGCGGGTTTCATCGACACGCAGTACAACGTAGTCCACAAATATTTCAATCAGTACTTTCCACATGCGATCGAGATTGCGCGTAGGGCGAACGAGGGCGGCAAGCGGCGTTACGTGTGGACGACGGGATCGTGGCTGTTGTTTGAGTACCTGGAACAGGCATCGGCGGCAGACCGGAAGACGATGGAAGAGGCGATTGGGCGGGGCGACATTGCCTGGCATGCGCTGCCGTTTACGTGGCAGACGGAGATGCTGGACGCATCGATGATTGAGGGTAGTTTGGCGATTTCAAAGGCGCTGGATAAACGATTCGGAAGAACGACGACGGGCGCAAAGATGACGGACGTGCCGGGGCATACGCGGGGGATGATTGCACCGCTCGCGAAACACGGGGTGGGATTGCTGGAGATTGGCGTGAACGGCGGATCGACTGCGGCGAAGCTGCCGCCGCTGTTCCTGTGGAAGGATGCATCGGGCGCAAGCCTGCCGATGATGTACCACTGGGACTACGAGGGGATTGCGCTGGTTCCGGGATCGGATGTTGCGGTGGTGACACGGGTGCGGGACGACAACAGCGGTCCGCATACGGCTGATGAAATTGCGAAGATTCACGGGGATTTGGCGGCGCGGTTCCCGAACGCGGAGATTACTGCGGGCAGTTTGAGCGACCTGGCGAATGCCGTTGCTCCGCACAGGGACAAATTGCCGGTGGTGACCGAGGAGATTGGTGACACGTGGATTCACGGATGCGCGAGCGACCCGAAGAAGGTGGCGCGGTACCGGGAAGTGGCACGGCTGCGCGAGGGCTGGATTGCGAAGGGCGCGTTTGCGGTGGGCGACGCGACGGACCTGGCGCTGCTGCGGCACGTGCTGCTGGATGCCGAACACACGTGGGGCACCGACACGAAGACGTGGCTGGATTTTGACAATTACGAACCGGCTGACCTGTACAAGATGCTGGATACAAAGAAATACAAGGTGGTGGAGTGGAGCTGGATTGAGAAGCGGCAGGATTTGCTGGATGGCCTAGCGACACTGCCCGAGACGCTGCGTGAAGAGGCGCAGATTGCGATCGAGGCGCTGGATGCGCGGTGGCCGGTCGAGTCGCCCAAGGCAAGGGCTGTGCAGGCGGGATCGGCGATTGAGACGGAGCATTTTGTTTTGGGGATTGATGCGAAGACGGGTGCGATTACGCGGTTGAGGAACGAGGCTACGGGAAAAGAGTGGGCGAGCGAGACGAATCCAGTGGCGCTGTTCACGTATCAGACGCTTTCGAACGAGCACTTTCGGCAGTTCATGAGCGACTATCTGACAACCAAGGCGGATTGGGCGCTGAAGGATTTTGGCAAGCCGAACATTGAGCGGTTTGGCGCAAAGGATCAGGAATGGCATGCGGATGCTGCTGAGGTCTGGGTGGAAGAACAGGCTGAGGCGCACCGGGTTCTGGTGAAGTTGACGATCAAGGACGATGAGGCGTTCCGGTCAGGGCGGGCGGCGTTTCCGCGCGCGGTGTTTGTGGAGATGGTGCTGCCGAAGGCGGAGGCGCGCATCGATTTGACGCTGACGTGGTTTGGCAAGCCGGCGACGCGGATGCCGGAGGCGCTGTGGCTGACCTTCAATCCGATTGCCGAAGACCCGAAGAGCTGGATGCTGGAGAAAACCGGCGAGGCGATTTCTCCGTTCGACGTGGTGACGTCAGGGAACCGGCACATGCACTGCGTGCAGAAGGGATTTGCGTACGAGCGCGGCGCGGACAAGTTTGCCGTGGAGACGCTCGATGCGCCGATTGTGGCGCTGGGCGAGAGATCGGCGTTGCTTTTCTCGAATGAGCAGCCGGATCTTAGCAAGGGCCTGCACTCGTGCTTGTACAACAACACGTGGGGCACCAACTACATCATGTGGTACGGGGAAGATGTGCGGGCTCGGTACGTTCTGCGGGGTTGAGGACGTTCGCCGGAGTTGGGTTCGCCGGTGAAGGAGTGTCCCTCGAGAGGCTTTGCCTATGAAATCGGACTTTTGAGGCAAGAGCTGGAATTCGCCGAATCTATCGGTTCTCTGTCCTGATGACCAAGTTGACTAGAAAATAATTGACGAGGTGGCGACGACCGAAACCGCGCAGGCGCAGCCAATGACGCGTCATACTCCTCCCAAGCAGCGAGCGCAGCCAACTGCTAAACCGGACAAACTCTCGCCTCAATCCGCCATGAGTTCAGCAATTGCGATTGGCCAATTCTTATTTCATTTCAAATAATTCACTGCACCTTAGTTTGGAACTTCGGTTGAAGCACTTTTAAAGGAGACGGAATTGTCGAAGACCTGGGTTGGCTCGAAAGAGCGTTGACCGCAGACCTCCAACCTTTCCCCACGCGGTCCGAAGCCATAAAAATGTGGCCTGCGGTTAGTTTCCCGAGCACGCGGTGGTGGCCCACAGCGGCCAGTGCCATTGACGCGATACAGCCACATCGACTGCAATCGGGATCTCCACCGAACTGGCAGGGCGTGATTGCGGTTCTAAGATCGGCCGAAATGGTCTCTGTAGTCCTGGCGAAAATGCATTGGTCCGGACTCCTCGGCGGGACCGCCATTTCACGAAGCAATGCCTCGGGCATGTCGAGAGCGGGGTACCTCAATCGAAGCTGTTGAAGATCTTCAATGATGCGGGCTCTTTGCGCAACCGTCAGGATCTCAAGATTGGCCGCTCCTCGCTGAGGGGTAAAAATACTGAACCAGACCTTTGCAACTTCCCGTTGAGAGGTCCAGAAGCGAAGAAATTCATCCAGATATCCTGGGACATCCGCAATTTGCGACGTGATCGTGCAATGAATCGTCACTCGGGCGTCTTTGATGTTCTGTAAGACGCGTTCATAAGTAGCCGGCTTGCGCCGTGCATCATGCTCCGGTTGCAGGCCGTCAACTGATACAACCACATTCAGCTTCTTGAACTTTTTCCATTCTTTCGGAATCACTCTGAAAGCGCTGGTGACAACCTGCGTATGCACGCCGCGGCTCTCGATCAGCGGCAACAGCAGTTCGAGTTCGCGATGCCGAACGAGCGGATCGCCGCCCACCAGAGATACGTGCAGCGGTTTGCGCTCGTCGATGAGCGCAAGCACCCTGCTGACAAGCTCATCTCCCTTGAAGTCGGAGAGTTCGCGGAGTGGTGTCCCGCCCCCGAGATGTGCTGCATCAAAGGCATAACATCCAGCGCACCGCAATGGGCATTCTTTCGTAATTTCGATTGAAAGCGAAGGCGCTCGACCAGCCAGAATTCTGGCCCATGCATGAATCACTTCTGATTTGTTCATTACCTCTCCACATCAGACGCGGTGGGATGAGTGGAAATCAACGGCCCATGAACGGCTCTGTAAGAGTCGTCCATTGTGGGTGCCCGGAGAGGTAATGGATCAGATTTGAAGGGGGAGTGAGTACATGCCTAAAACTCGACAGGACACTCGCTCGTTACAGAAAGTCGAGACGGTATCACTTCGAGTAGTTCTAGCCAATACAAAGTGGTGGCAAATGAGCGTGAACAGATGCCGAGCAGCGATCAACAGATCGACGCTCTGCTTGCAATGCTGAGCAAGCACGAGCACAAGGCATAGGGTTGTCAGTATCGCGAGTGCGGTAAACTCAAAGTCCTGACCGCCGTGCGGGAAATGATCCCAGGTCCAAATTCGTTCCGTCAAGGGCATGGTAATCAACGAAACAGCGATCATTATCAGCAGAAGGCGACCGATCCGCGCATATATTCGCGCCGTGCATGCGAATGCAGTGGGGTCTAGTCTGCTCGTGTTGGGAGTGTGATTCAAGAATCCTATCTCCCTGTTCTGAATATACGCTTTTCCGGTTTTTGGGGTTCAAAGGCCCTGAATGTCAGCTGCATGGCTCCGCCCCCACATCGACCATTACGAATTACATTTTCGCCGCAGGTCAAAATCCGGAGTACGTACAGCATATGACGAATTCAGCTCGGAATAGTTACCTGCTCAATGTAGAACCGGGTGCTCCGCAGTCTTAGATTGATGAAAAATCGCCGAGTCGTGATTTGAGGTGTGGGGGGCGTGCAATAGGCGTATTTCCTGGGTTCCGGCTGGATCACCGGCTACCCGGAAGTTGTGAGGCGACCGCCGGTGTGTGTCCTGCAAGGCCGTTGATGAAAGGCACGCGGGAAAACTTTTCAGTTGATTCATTGTGGGACTGCGCGGGGGCGGAGATTGCCTCAGCATGCGCTGTCGCGCCCAGCGCTTGTACCATGGATGGAAGCGACGGAACAGGAGCTCGTACATCATGAAGATGCGTCCGGGATCACAAACGGGATTTCTGCTTTGCGGCAAGGAATGGACCGACGGAGAGGCGCTGGAAGTGCGGTCGCCTTGGGACCAGGGGCTGGTGGGTCGGGTGACAGTGGCCACGCGCGCCGATGCACGCCAGGCCGTGAATCACGCGGTGGCGAGCCTGCGGCGGACGCGGGCACTGCCGCGCTGGAAGCGGCGCGAGATTCTTGAGGATGTGGCCGCGGCTCTTATTGAACAAAAGGAACGGTTCGCGCAGTTGATTGTGGCGGAGGCGGGCAAGCCGGTGCGTGCGGCGCGCTCGGAGGTGGACCGCGCGGTGGTGACCTTCAAGACCGCGGCGGAAGAGTCGGCGCGGCTGGGTGGGGAGAGCCTTCCGCTGGACCTGACAGAAGGAAACGAAGGGCGCTGGGGACTGGTTCAGCGTTTTCCCGTGGGTCCGATTCTGGCGATTACTCCGTTCAATTTTCCGCTGAACCTGGTGGCGCACAAGCTGGCTCCGGCGATGGCTGCGGGCTGCCCAATCATCTTGAAGCCGGCGCCGCAGACGCCGTTTACCGCGCTGGCGCTGGGCGAAGTGATTTTGAAGGCGGGCTGGCCGGAAGAGGCGCTGGCGGTGCTGACGCTGGACAATGCAGACACGGCGTGGCTGGCAGAGAAGGAAGACCGCGTGAAGTTGGTGAGCTTTACGGGGTCAGCGAAAGTGGGCTGGGAGCTGAAGGCTCATTCAGGACGGAAGCGGGTGCTGCTGGAACTGGGCGGCAATGCAGCGTTGATTGTGCACGGCGACTGGCCCGACCTGGAAGAAGCGGCGCGGCGCACGACACATGGGGCTTTTGGCTACGCGGGACAGGCATGCATCAGCGTGCAGCGGGTTTATGTGGAACGCGCGGTTTTCCAATCGTTCCTTTGGAAAGTGGTGGAGCATGCGTCGAAGCTGGTATCGGGCAATCCGTCGGATGAGGCGACGGAAGTGGGACCGCTGATCCGGCTGAGCGATGCGGAACGTGTGGAGCAATGGGTGAAGGAGGCCGTGGAAGGCGGCGCCAAGCTGATTGCCGGCGGTGGGCGACAAGGCTCCATGATGGAGCCAACGATTTTGACGGGGACCAAACCGGGCATGAAAGTGCGCGATGAAGAAGTGTTTGGGCCAGTGGTGGCGATTGAACCCTACGAGGATTTTGAAGAAGCGCTGGCCGAAGTGAATCACTCGAAGTATGGCTTGCAGGCGGGGCTGATGACGCGCGACGCCGGACGGATTCTAACCGCGTATCGCGAACTGGAAGTGGGTGCGCTGATTGTGGGCGACAGCCCGAACTGGCGGCTTGACCCGATGCCCTATGGCGGGGTGAAGGATTCAGGGCTGGGACGCGAGGGCATCCGCTACGCGATGGAAGAGATGACCGAGCCGCGGATGCTGGTGATGACGGGGATTGGGTAGAGGGCGACCCCGATCCCTGCGAATGACAAGCGAGTATCGATGGGAGAAGCGCACCGGCAGGGGCTGCCCAGGCTGCGGAAAAAGGCGCGTGCAGTAGTGCGAACTTAGCAGGGGCTGAAGCCCGACGCTTATTTTGCGGCCTTTGCGGCACGAGTAAACTCGTGCCCTGACACTTAATCCGGCTTCGCGGGAGTTTTTCTTTTCCTTTGAATTCGTCGCCTGGTCAAAACCAAAGAATATCCTGCATGAACTTCAGGCTTAGGACACCAGAGCTGGTTGCATAAATGCCGGTCAGCCAGTGCAGAACATCCCTCAGGGGCTCAAGCCCCAGGTTTTATGCGCCTTCTGCGGCACGGCAAAAGGAGTGCCCTTTCAAAACCCGATTAATGCAACCAGTTCTCGTCAAGCAAGCTACTTTTTAGATTTTGCCTTTGCCTTGTGGAGAGCCCAACGCTTGTGCTGCGCGTCGGCGATGCGCTTGCGAGCTTCAGGGCTGAGCACATGCTTCTTTTTCTTCTTTGTCTTCGGGGACGCGCTGATGGATTGGAGGGCCGCAACGTCCGTTGAGCCGAGGCCTGCAAGCAGAGTCCGGGCTTGAGTGAGGCGGGCGATTTCAGCGTCGATTTGAGCAACGATTGAATCAATGGCCATAAGTGAAGGATAAATTAGAAAGACGATTCTGGACAAGTTAGCCCGTGAATTGTAAATGAAGTTCAAGTCATAACATTGGGAATAACTCTATGGATTGTATGAGGAAATCTGACTTACAGCCTTTTATCCTCTTTGGATCTTGCGATGCGGGCGATGGTGAGGAAAATGAAAGGGCGGCTGCGTTTGCCGTCCCTCAGGGGCTAACCCGGCTGCGGAAAAACTCGGAATGTGTAGCGACAAAGGGGAAAACCGTCCCTCAGGGCCTAAAGGCCAGCTTGATTTTATTGCGTTTATGGCACGGATAAATCCGTGCCCTTTCAAAACAACGCAGCACTATCGAGTTTTTCCGCATCCTGTAAAGCCCGACTTCGTATTGCGCCGCTTATGGCGCGTCTAAAGCCGCGCCCTTTCAAGACATCGCGGCCACGAGAGTTTTTCCGCAGCACGTAAAGCCCGACGCTGATTTTGCGGCTTTTGCGGCACGAGTAAACTCGTGCCCTGATACAAACCACTTCGCCGACGGAGTTTTTCCGCAAGCTGTAAAGCCCGACTTCCAATTTGCGACATGTGCGGCGTGCGCCGCGGCGGAACGCCGCGTCCTTTCAAAACGGTGCGGTTCAACAAGTTTGTCATATAGCAAAGGGACGGCTGCCTGAGCCGTCCCTCTGTTGTGTTGGATCGATTGCGGTTGACTTACATTCCGAGATACTCGACGTGCACATATGTACCGAGACGCACGTTATAGGCGAGATACCATCCTGGATGGTCAGGGTCTTCGTAGATGACGATCTGGTCGGAGTCCCAGAGCCAGCCGTCACAGAAGGCGATGTCAGCCGCAGCGACATCCCAATACCAGCCGTTGAACCAGAAGCGTCCGGGGTTACCGCCGGCGAGCCGCCAAACATGGGAGCGTCCAAATCCACCGGTGAAGCGGCCGTGGGCGAACGGCTGATCGACGTGGTAGTTGGGATCATTGGGTCCCGTGTCGTGACCGACCCAGACCTTACCGTCGACGTGAGGCACGTTGGGGTGGCCGGGCTGATCAGAGAAGNNGGAGGAGCCGTCCTGAAGGGCGACGGGCCACGGGACGGAATAGCCTGATGTTGCCCGTGCTGCTGGGCAAACGCGGGGACGGCAAGGACGAGCAGTGCGGCCAGAGTTAGTTGGATGATTTTCATGTCTACCTCCTGAGAGAGTTGGGCGCTGGCGGCCAAGATGAGCCAGCGCCGCGACCTCAATTCTTACCTTAGATGCAACCCGAAATCGGGCAGCAAGTTTTTGTTTCGACAAGAATAAGCCCCGCTGCCTGGAATCGGCAACGGGGCTAAGGCATTGGAGAGGGGCGAGTTATCCGGCGACGGCAACGGGAGCGCGGCGCCAGGCGTAGAGCGGGAACTGGTTGGCGAGTTCGGCGACTTCGAGTCGAATGCGCTCGAGAGCGGCGGCGTCGTTGCGCACTTCAAGAGCCTTGGCGATCCAGGCGCCGATGGTGCGCATTTCCTGCTCCTTCATGCCGCGGGTGGTGAGTGCGGGCGTTCCGACGCGAATGCCGGAGGGCTTGAGCGGCGGATTGGTGTCGTATGGGATGGAGTTCTTGTTGACGGTGATGCCGGCTTTGCCGAGAGCGAGCTCAGCCTCAGAGCCGAGGATACCTTTCTGGAAGACGTCCACGAGCATGAGGTGATTGTCAGTTCCGCCGGAGACGATGCGGAAGCCGGCTGCGGCCAGGCTCTCAGCGAGGACCTTGGCGTTGGCGACGGTTTGCGCAGCGTAGATTTTGAAGTCGGGGCGCAAGGCCTCAGCAAAGGCTACAGCCTTGGCAGCAACGATGTGCATGAGCGGTCCGCCCTGCTGGCCGGGGAAGACGGCCTTGTCAACGGCGGCGGCGAGGTCCTGGCCGCAGAGGATGAGACCGGCGCGGGGCCCGCGGAGGGTCTTGTGGGTGGTGGTAGTCGTGATGTGCGCGTGGGGCACAGGCGAGGGATGAACGCCACCGGCAACGAGGCCGGCGATGTGGGCCATA
>PLST01000084.1 GCA_003164255.1 Acidobacteriaceae bacterium
AGTTGCATTGAACTAAACTTCTCTACACTGGTTGGTTCTGGCCGCGCCATCCTGACTACTTGAGCAAGGTCAGGTCAATTGCTTCACCCATGGCCTTATAGCCTGTCTGATTTGGGTGAAGATGATCTCCTGAATCAAATTCGGCTTTAATGCGATCCGGCGAAGCCGGATCACGAACGATTGCTTCGAAATCGATGACCCCATCGAAGGTATTCGACGTTCGAATCCATGCATTCACCGCTTTCCGCATTAACTCCTTATCCTCGCTAAAATAAAAAGCTCCTCGAAACGGAGTAAGGGTTCCACCGATTACCTTGATCCCTCGCGCATGAGCTCTGCTGACGATCTGCCTATAGCCGACCTCCAGTTCAGCAACGTCTAGGTCAGGCTCAGTACCCATGACCGTCTTGCCCGAAAATCCAATATCATTAAGGCCCTCAAGCAGGATGATCTTGCTGAGCCCGGGCGTGAAAAGCACATCGCGGTCGAGACGGGCCAAAGCTGCTGGCCCCATTGCCGGCAACAGCACTCGATTCCCGCTGATGCCGGCGCTCACCACCGCGAGAGGTTCCTTGCTTTCCTGGACAGAAAGGCGGCTGGCAAGCACTTCGACCCATCCGCGCGGCATGGCAGGCTGATCTCTCACTGCATCTGTGATCGAGTCACCCAACGCGACGATTACTCTTCCCGGATGCTCCGGTTGAACGAGAACCGCCGTTAATAATGGACGGCTAACTACGCGGTGCGTCGAAGGGAATCTTTCGCTTAGTACATCGTTGCCTTCTGACAGAAGCATCGCAGCTCCGCCGAAGGGAGCAAGGGCAATCTCATTTGCGACATAGACACTTGNNGGCGCTAAAGTGATGCTGTCTTTTCCGCCGAAAGTGAGACGTCTTATTGATCCCGGAACAGCATCCATCTCGTCGGAAGCTAGTGCGATGCTCGCACCATCGATCTTCAGCGGTTTGTCGCCCAATTCATTAGACAATCTCACTTGGATTCGAGAGCCGCCAATCGAAACTCCGAAGCGGTATCGAAAGGTCCCATGCACAGGACCAACCTCAGTCAGCCACTCCAACTCCTTTGGCGTATCTTTGGTCTTTGGTACTGACACGCTGTATGTCGCAGGACTAACCTGGAATGTCTCTACCCAAGACGGAGATACATTTTGGGCCGGAGCACACTGATTCACGATGCTCAACACGGCGATGGCTATGAAATAATTTGATTTCAACATCGACTTTTCTCCTTCTTGTAGATCGAGTACTCCGGCGTGCCCAGGCCCTTCGTTTAATTCCAGTTCGTCTTACAGCTGTCCACAGAGATTACACAGAATCAACCAAATCCGTGGCCCTATAACCAGAACATATAAGGTCAACCAAATACAGGGCGCTACGAGACTCCAGGTGTTTTCCAAACCCCCTCAGTTCTTCGCTTCGCCCAAGCTTTCTTCCGGTGGAGGCTAGGATAGCGAGTTTCAGCGGAGTGATCACAGCCTAGTTGCCGCGGTGGGTATTCAAAGCGAAATGGATAGCCATAGTTCGCCTTAGCTGTTCCCGAAAGCATGTGATTAGATACTCATTTGTTTGTGGTCGTTTCCTCCCAATCGTCTGTTCGAAACGGAGAAGCCGGCAAGCCGGCGCTGTTATTCAAATTGCACCAAGGATTGGCGGCCCAGGCGTAGCGTACTGCGACAGGGTGAGGCACACTTTCACTTCGCACCACCACGGTAGCTCCATCGACCTTGGCTTCTCCGGGAACGAATTTATGATCGTCACCGGCTATTTCAAATCCGAGGAGCCCTGGAGTGTACAAAGTCTTTGCCACAAGTCCGGAGTAAACGTACTTGAAATGCAAACGAATTTTGTCATCCTCGACCGCCATGGACTGATAGATCGGCCCCGAATACATTACATCCCTCCCGTAAGCGATGGCTTGCGCCGCAAGCGCCAAACGGTAGCCTACGTCTTGCTTATCTCTGAAATGAATGTCGCTTCCGTCACCAATGTCGATGGTCACTGCCATCCCGGTGTTCGGCAAGGAGAGAGTTTTGAGTTGAGCCTCGCGCAATTCCGGCCAGTTCATTCCNNGGCGGGAAACAGCTTCCGGTACTGGACGGGACGATCTGAGTTGGATTCTCCCTGGTACCAGATTGCTCCACGGATGGAGTAGCGCGTAAGCGGCATGATCATTGCATTAAAAGGGCCAGAGGCCCTCCAGGGACTGCGGCGCGGATCGTCGGGGATAGTTGGCGGGGTTGGGACTGGCGCCCCTTCGCTTTCGGCCTTGTCCGAATCCTGCCGCCACTGCACCAGTTGCCGTGAGAAGTCGTCGAAAAGCTTGGGATAAGTAGAAGCGAGCTTTGTGCTGGAGTCCAGTATTGATTGGAATTCAGGATCCGATTCGAGCGCACCACGACTTGTCCAGGACTCGGCTGGAGTACCGCCCCATGAGCTATTAATGAGGCCGATGGGGACATTCAACGTCCTTTGCAGATCACGCCCAAAGAAATACGCCACAGCAGACCAACTGCTTACGGTCTGCGGTCCCGCCGCGACCCAGGAACCATTCACATCGTTCTGGGGTCTGGTCGCCACTACTTTTTCAACCGCGAACATCCGCAGGTTGGGGTTGTCGGAGTGCGCTATTTCATCCTCATAGTTGGTTACACCTTTACTCCAAGGTGCGAAGGCGACAAGGGCCATCTCCATGTTAGATTGGCCCGAGCACACCCAGACTTCGCCCACCAAGACGTCGTGCAACGTAATCGTGTTATTGCCGGCGATGGTCATCGTGAACGGTCCGCCCGCATGCAGCGGCTCCAGTTTCACCTTCCACTCGCCACCANNNNGCCCGCAGCACCGGAGCGCTCAGCATCAATGCCCAGCCACAGAGCACTGCTGTCGCCATCGCTTTAAACGTCATGCGGCACATAAAATCGGCTCCTCTCAATTGAAGTAATTTCGGCAACGCCTCACCATCCGCCATCTCAGATGCCGAAAGCATGTAACTTAAAAGCAATCAAATCGCAGAAAGCTGGAACCGCGACAGCAATACCGCCTGCCCCTTGATGCGCGAATAGCGATTCGAACATCTGCCAGACCCGGTGACGTAACAATTCACTTTCCAATTGTGTTCTGAGCCCGGGGCTGAAACCGTCACAGTTAGGGCAGAAAGGGGGTGCAAGGGCGGAGCCGGCTGTGACTCTAAAATGGGTCACGGTGCAGAAGAGAACGCGGCTCCAGCGTTGTGTTTGCCTCATTTGCACATCCGGATGCGCTCGATTCTCTTCGTGCTCATTCTTCCGCCGCTTTTTTGCAGAGACCGGCTTCGCTTCAGCCTCGTACAGCACTCCCACTCAATATAGTTGTCTGACTGAAGTAACAACTCTGGAAGGCATAAAAGCTCATTAAAATCTGCGCGGGTTCTGCCCGATGATGATCTTGGGGCCGGAAGTCAGAGCGATACCTTGCCCTTAGAACGATCCGGGAAAGGGCTTCGGCTTGCCTTGTGCAAGCCGAAGCCCCTTTCCTCAACCGTTGCTGGTATGCGCTCATCGTGAGCGGTCTTGCGCAAATCAGAACAACAGCTTAGCCGCCAATTGCAGAGTTCGCG
>PLST01000173.1:0-876 GCA_003164255.1 Acidobacteriaceae bacterium
CCCACCCATCGCAGAAGACGCGATGGATGGGGCACGGGGCATTTTTCAACGGAGGGTGGGGACTCTTCCCCGGTCCCCAAATGCGAGGGACCGGGGGCACCCGCGGAATAGATGGCGGAAAGATTATTTCTTGAGTTTTAACAGCTCATCGTGATCGATGACGTTGCCGTCGAGGATGACGGTGGAGATGTGGCGGGCGTTCCAGATGTTGGCGGTGGGGTCAGCGGAAAGAATGAGGACGTCAGCGCGGCGTCCGGGGGCGATGAGGCCGAGTTCGTTCCAACCGAACTGCATGGAGTAATTGCTGGTGGCGGCGGCCAGCGCCTCGCGGGACGAAAGGCCGAGGCGCACGAGCATTTCAAGCTCGGTATGGAGGGAGATTCCGGGCATGGCGCCGGAGACGGGCGCGCCGGAGCCGGCCAGGTAATGAGGAAAGGCGGCGAAGATGGTCTCGTTGATGAGCCACATGCGCATGGCGTCCTGATCATTCCTCTTACGCGCGTTCTCTTCCAGGTAGCGCTGGCCTGCGGCGGGCAGATGGCGCGTCCACGGCGACAGCGGATAGGTCAACTCGCCGGTGACCGGATCAGTGGGATCGAAGAGCTGCGCGGGCGTGAAGAGCGATGCGACGGGCTCCATCCACAGGTTGCGATGGCCGGGCAGCTGCGCGTAACTGATGCTGAAGGTGGGCATGAGCGCAGCGTGGTGGTCGGCAAGAAAATGGGCGTATTCGCGCACGTGCGGGTCAGTGGGCGGAAGACGCTCAGAGTAGTCGTATGCGGTGTTTGCCGCAGAACCTTCGGGGTCGTCGATGAGCGGGCGCTCCAATTCCTTAGGAATTACGCCGAGATCGTAGCGTGCCATGTGGATGAGCGC
>PLST01000173.1:922-4423 GCA_003164255.1 Acidobacteriaceae bacterium
CCGATGGAATCAATTCCATAGAGATGGGGACGGGGATTGGCAGAGTAGTCGGCTACGCCGTGGCGAAGGTCGCTGCGCGCGACCACGGTGGTGACGCCCATGTAGAGGTTGGCGTTGGCCTGGGCCTGGGAGTTCATGCCGGCGAAGCCGTCGATAAGTCCTGGGACGATGAATTTACCTGAACAGTCGATGACGCGCGCGTCTTTGGGAATGGGGAGTGAGGCGGCAGGTCCGACGTCGGTGATTCGGCCGTCACGGATGATGACGATGGCATTCTCGAGGTCGCGCGCGGAGTGTCCCCAGTCAGATAGATCGACGACGGTACCGCCGGCCAGAACCAGGGGGGGCGGAGCAGAGACGCCAGCGTTGGCCTGGGGACCTGGTTTGGGCCAAGCTACAGCCGCAGCCAGTCCCAAAGCAACGAACACATGCCAGTTCCGGAACATACCCATAGAGAAGATGGTCTGTACTCGATTTTCGCACAGCAGCCTTGACCGATGGCTCATGAGACCGGACCTGGATGGGGGTGGTGAATCGCGGCCCAGAGCCTGCGCCTGAATGGAACATGGACTGCAACGGGCAGGTGGGCAAGGGCAGCGGCCGAGGCAACAATCAAGACAGGAAAACACTCGAGCGTGTAGCGCGGCTCAGGGTTTTCAAGCGTGCCCAGCAACAGGCAGCGGAGCAGGAAATAGCCTCCCAGCATGAAGGCAAACGGGACCTGTCGGCGCAGAAATGCCCCGGCAGCAGCGGCGACATAGGCAAGGTTGACGATGCCGAGCAGCACGGCGCAGAGCGATTCGCCGGGATGATCGGCCCAGTGCCACCAGAAATTGTCGAGCCCAAAGGACCAGGTGCGGGGCCTTAGCAGCATGTCTGCGATGCGCATGAGCGGAACGGCGAGGTAATAGCGCAGCGGGTTGGCGCGGATGCGCTGGGCGGCGAGCTCGGCAAAGCGGGCATCGAGCCGCGGGGGGAAGGAGTTGGTGCGGTTGTATTCGTCGAGCAGAGCAGCGGTGAGCGCGCGCTGGGCGGGCGAATCGAAGGCGCGGGAGGGCAGATCGTCGACGCTGATGGACTGCGTGCCGACGTGCCAGTAGACATTGCCGGTGGAGACGTACTCGACGGCCCAGGTGCGCATCCATTGGTAGAAGCCTGCGATGTAGGTTTCACCGGGGTCATTGAGATAGCGGGGCGCGAGCGGCTGAAAGACCTGGAAGTCGATCCAGTTTCTTGCCGTCCACACGGCGATGGGTGCGAGGGCGACTAGCGAGTAGATGGCGGTGGCCGTGAAGGCGCTGAGGAACTGCGGACGGCGGGCCGGAATGGAGGATCTGGGGCGCAGCGAGTAGTAGAACAGACCGATTGCCAGCGCAAGGCAGAGCAGCGAACCATCGGGCCGGAGCATGGCGGCAAGACCGGCGGCACAACCTGCGCCTACCAGAGCCCCGACGTCGCGCTTGCCTTCGTCGGCGGCAGCGAGGGCGCGGCCTGCCGCATAGATGCCCCAGGCGATGGCGAAGACCGACAGGCTCTCAGTGAGGGCAATGCCGGTATAGGCAGCGGTGAAGGGGCACAGCATGGCCAAGGGCAGGGCAAACTGCGCGGCGCCGCTGGAGATATGGCGATTGACGAAGGAGGCCAGCAGCAGGCATCCGGTAACGTCGACGACAGCCTGGAAGAAGAACACGGCATTGATCCAGGAGTGGGGCCAGAGGCCGGCAAAGAGCTGTTCGAAGGTGGCGAGGAGGATGGGATAGGCGGGGAGACGGAAGAGGTTAGGCAAATCGTAAGGACCAGCTTCCATGGCGTAGATGCCGTGATGGAAGAGGTTGTGGCCGAGCTGGAGATAGTCGATAGTGTCGTTGTCAAACGGGCGGTGAAACCAGATGAGCAGCAGCCGAAGTGCGAGGCCCACAGCAGCCCACAGCAGCCATTTGCGCGGCCAAGGGAACAATCGGCTGAAGGTGGGCATAGAGGGAAGGATACACCCGTGGACGAGGGATTAGCTGGCTACGAGTGTGGGACGGCGGCGGCCTGCGAGCAGGGGCAGGACCTGCGACCATGCGGCGTCGACACTGAGCCCATACCTAGCGCGGAGGTCGTCGACTTTGCCGTGCTCGATGAACTGATCGGGCCAGCCTATGCGGACCACGGGAACCGCGCGGCCCAGCTCTTCAAGCGCTTCAACGACGGCTGTACCGAATCCGCCCATGAGGACATGATCCTCAAAGGTGACGAAGGCGGCGACGCGGCGCGAGAACTGGTCGAGAATTTCTCGATCGATGGGCTTGATAAAGCGGGGATTGATGACGGCGGCGGAATAGCCTTCGCGCTGCAGGCGGGCAGCCAGCTCGGTGGCCATGGAGGTGAGCGGACCGAGGCCGAGAATGGCGACGTCAGAGCCGTCCTGAAGAAGTTCCGCCTTGCCGATGGGCAACACCTGCGCTTCAGGCTTGCGGGCCACGCCGACAACCACGCCACGTGGATAGCGGATGGCGCTGGGACCAGGAATCTCAAAGGCCGTCTTCATCATGTCAGCCAGTTCGTTTTCGTCTTTGGGGGCCATCTGCACGATGCCGGGGATGGAGCGCAGATAGCCGATGTCGAAGAGGCCGTGATGGGTGGGGCCGTCGTCGCCGGAAAGCCCGGCCCGGTCCATGCAAAAGAGAACCGGAAGCTTCTGCAGGCAGACGTCGTGGACAATGGGGTCGAAGCCGCGCTGCAAAAAGGTGGAATAGATGGCGCAAACCGGCCGAAAACCGCGCGTGGCCATGCCGGCGGCAAAGATCACCGCATGTTCTTCGGCAATCCCCACGTCGAAGTAGCGCTTGGGAAAATGCGGCCGGAAGAGATCGAGCCCGGTCCCCGAGGGCATGGCGGCGGTAATGGCCACGATGCGCTCGTCCTTGCGCGCCAGCTCGGTCAGCGTGTTGGCGAAAACTTCGGAATACGAGGGCAGCCCCGCCGGCTCCGTCATGCCGGTCTCCGGATCGTAGGGCCCCAGGCCGTGGAACTTCTTCTGCTTGTCCAGCGCCGGCTGGTAGCCCCGACCCTTCTGCGTCAACACATGCAGCAGCACGGGGTGGTCCAGGCTCTTGAGAAACTTGAAGGTCTCAATCAGCAGCGGCAGGTTGTGCCCGTCGATGGGGCCAAAGTACTGCAGCCCGAACTCCTCAAACAGCAGCGAAGGCCATAGCATGCCCTTGGCAGCCTCTTCGGCGCGGCGCATGGCCGTCAGCGCCGCCTTGCCGCCGAAGCGCTCCACCAGCCGCGTCGCCGAATCGTGGAAATTCTTGTAGCGCTCGTTGGTCACAATTCTGTGGAAGTAGCGGGCAATGGCCCCCACGTTGCGATCGATCGACCACTCNNCGGTGATGGCCACGATGCGCGGATCCTTTGTGGCCATGTCAGAGAGCGTGTTCGCAAAAACCTCAGAGTAAGTGGGTAGACCGGCCGGCTTGGTGTTGCCCGTCTCAGGATCGTAGGGGCCGAGGCCGT
>PLST01000173.1:4556-6772 GCA_003164255.1 Acidobacteriaceae bacterium
CGATGGACCACTCGTTGTCATTGAGGATGACGATGAGGCGTTTGGTCTGCTCGGCGATGTTGTTCATCGCCTCGAAGGTGATGCCGTTGGTGAAGGCAGCGTCACCTGCCACGGCGATCACGTGCTCACTGCCGCCGGCCAGATCGCGGGCCACGGCCATGCCGAGGGCGGCCGAAAGAGCGGTGCCCGCATGCCCGGCGCCGAATGCGTCGTGCTCGCTCTCGGTTCGGAGCATGAATCCGTTGAGCCCTCCGGGCTGGCGAATGGTGGAGAAACGGTCGAGACGGCCGGTGAGAATCTTGTGGACGTAGGCCTGATGGCTGACGTCGAAAAGGATCTTGTCTTCAGGAGTATCAAAGACGGTGTGGAGGGCCATGGTGAGTTCGACCACGCCGAGATTGGGGCCGAGATGGCCGCCGGTTTTTGAGAGGGTCTGGATAAGGCAGGCGCGAATCTCTTCAGCCAATTCCGACCTTTGCGCGTCGTTCAGTCGCTTGAGGTCAGCGGGCGAGTGGATGGATTCGAGCAATGCTCCCATGAATTCCCTTCCCTCAAGAACCACGCCGGCATCCAGGGGTCGGCGTCTCCCCTTGAACTCGAGAATTCCCCGGAAAGCTGGGATCCCGAAACTGGCTTAGCCAACCAATAGTATACCCGCGGTCCAGATCGCAGCAGACCCCGATTAGACGGGCTGGTTGCGTCGGGGTGAGTGGGTAAACGGCAGGAATGGATGGAGATGGAAGAGGAACGGGGAAACGGGCAGACTGAGCCGGGCCCGGCTGGGAGCGGGTACCGGTTTCTGCTCACGGAACGGAGCGCGATTGGGCCGGTGGAGTTATCGTAGAGCCAGCGGACGGGTTGCAGACCGGCGATCTTACTTGGTCGGCGGGGGCGGTGGATGGTGCGGAGAATCGTGATTGCGCTGTTGCTGGCGGTGGTGGCTCAGTTTCCTGCCCGGGCGGCGAGGCGCGTAACAGTGCAACAGGTGGACCTGCTGCTGGAGGAGTACAAAGGTGAATCCGACGCCAAGGTGGCCGGCCAACTCGCGGACATTGTACTGACGGAACGGGCTCCGTCGGCACGGCTGAAGAGCTGGGAGGCGAAGTTTCCCGGACGCCGCTGCCACGAGATGCTGACGGAACTGGTGGACGCCTCATCGTTCGAGGAGTTGCCTGAATCAGACAAGCTGGCCCAGTCTGCGCCGGATGCGGGCGCACAGCGGACGATACTGACGAAGACGGTCGATTACCTGAACCAGGCTCTTTCTCGATTGCCCAACTTTTTTGCAACGCGCAGGACGGAGTACTACGAAGACAAGCCACCGGCGCAGCCAGCGGATCATTTTGAGCCAGGGGCGGGCGGGCGCAGAAGCACGGCCGTTCCCGCGATGACACAAAGCACGAGCACAGCGGAGCGAATGCACATTGTGGACCACGCAAGCGTGCCCGTGAGCTACCAGGACGGCTACGAGATGCGAGGAACAAAGCGGCTTGATCCAACCGTGCTGGACACGCCGGTGAAAGGGCTGACCACAGTAGGCGAATTCGGCCCAATCCTGGCGGTGGTCTTTCCCGACGCCGTGCGCGGCAAGATCTACTGGGGCTACTGGGAGCAGGGAGCAAGCGGGGCGCTGGCGGTGTATCGCTACAAGGTTCCAGCCAGTGAGTCGCGGTACCTGGTGCAGTTTCCACACGACAAGGAAACAGTGAAGGTGATGCCCGCGTACCACGGAGAGATTTCGATCGATCCGGAGAGCGGAGCGATTATGCGGATCACAATTGTGCCGGACTTTTCGCCTCCGTATGAATTGGTGAAGGAAGGGATGATGGTGGAGTACGGGCCGGTTGCTCTGGGAGGGACCAACTACATCTGCCCGTTGAAGGGGGTGGCCCTGGCGGTGATGCCGATGAACGATCCGACCAGCGATGCCTACCCTGCGCAGACGCAGTTGAATGACGTTGTGTTCACCGACTATCACCTGTTGCGATCCGAGTCGCGCATTGTTCCGGCGCAGGATGCTCCCCCCGAAACAGCTCCACCTGGCGGGCCACCGCAGTAAGCGCGCCGCTTGCGACCCAGCGTTGTAGGATGGGCACATACAGCTATTGTGCGTTGATCGGGAGGGTTGAAGACGTGGCGGGAACGTTGAGAAAGAGCGTTTGTGGGCTAGTGTTTGCAGGATGGTTGGCAGGAGCGGTGGCGAGCGGGGCTGTAGC
>PLST01000173.1:6868-9772 GCA_003164255.1 Acidobacteriaceae bacterium
CCGACGCCATGATGGGGCCATCGGGCGATATGGGATACACGTGGGGCCATTTTGAAGGCCACAGCAAGGATGCGAACGGGAATGCCATCACCACCAGCGGGCGGTACATCACCATGTGGCGCCGCGAACCGGATGGAAAGTGGAAAGTGGTGTTGGACGCAGGGGCAAATGAGCCGGCTGGGGCCGGCGACTGCTGCAAACTGCCCGGACACTGAGCGCTGGACAGCAGAGCACTGCGGCGAATTGGTGTACATGCCGACGCGTGAATTCCGTTGGACTCGCGGTGGGACGCAGTGGTCGCGGGGATAGGGTACTCGACCAACGAGTACCGATGGTAACCGCGAGCGTAATCTATAGTCCCCTTTTCCAAAGTACATGGGTGCTATTTTGCTTTGCGCAAAATTGGCCAGTTTGTGTGAGAGTCATTTCATGCGCCGTCCACGATACTAACTTTGGGTGTCTGCAACTTATGTGTGCAATGCCAGGTTCAAGACCTGCTGGGGATCAGGAGGCATATCTGCATCCTGAATTCAACATCTTCGACCGCAACCCCGATCCGGCTCTGGACGAGCTGGCGGAGTTGGCTGCGGTATTGTGCGGCGCCGATTATGCATACATAGGGTGGATGGACTTTAACCGGCTTTGGTTCAAGGCGCGGTACGGCTTCAAAGGTGTGGAGCAGGCGAAGGCGACGACGGCCTGCCAATGGATGCTGGAAAAAGGGACGCCGCTTTTGATTACACATGCGGGTGAAGACCCGCGGTTTCTCCCGCAGGGAATTCCCGTACCGAACGGGAAAGACTGCCAGTCGTATGCGGGCGTGCCGCTGATCACGAGCGCGCAGCAGATCGTGGGCACGCTGGCGGTGCTGGCGTTTGTGCCAAATAAATTCAGAACCGAGCACGTGACGCTGCTGGATATTCTGGGGCGGCAGGTGGTGACGCGACTGGAGCTTTACAGCCGCATCCGGCTGCAGGAGCAGGCGCAGCGATCGCGGCAGCGGACGGAACGTTCGCTGGCAATCGAACGATGTTTTGTGGCAGCGACACTGGATTCGATTCCNNCCGTTTGTGGACGAGGTGATTGAACCGGACGAGCGCGACTGGGCGGCGGGCAAGCTACGCGATGCGGCGGCGGGACAAAGCTCGGGCCCGCACGAGACGGTGTGGCGGGTTGCGGGAAGCGGTGGAAAGACACGGCGCGTAAGCTGGACGCTGCGGCCACTGCAGGGACCGAACGGCGAAATCCAGTACGTGATTGTGAGCGGGCAGGACGTGACGGATCAGCGGGCGATGGAACAGGCTCTGCTGACGAGCGAGACGCGCTACCGCGAGGTTGTGGAGAACTCGCTTGGATTCGTGTTTACGTGCACGATGGAGGGGCGACTGACTTCGCTGAATGCATTTACGGCGGAGACGCTGGGGTACCGTGCCGAAGCGCTGATGGGCCGAGCGGTGACGGAGCTGATGGACGCAGACGGCGCGGCCGCTTTCCGAGACTGCCTTGAAACGCTGGAGACGAAAGAAGAGTGGCAGGGGGCATTGCCGCTGCGGCGCAGCGATGGCGTGTACAGACGCATTGCCGTGCGCAGCCGGCGCATGCAGTTGCCGGGCGAGCGGGCGTTTGTGCTGAACCACGGCATGGACGTGACGGAACAGCACCAGGCCGAGCAGGCATTGCACCTGGCCACGCGGCAACGCGAGCTGATTCTGGAAGCGGTGGGCGAAGGCATTTACGGCATCGACCTAGACGGCAGGCTTACGTTCATCAACGAGACGGGCGCACGCGCGCTAGGTTACACGCCTGACGAGTTGACGGGGCGCGATCTGCACGAGCTGATCCACCACAGCCATGCAGATGGGACACCATATTCAAAATCGACGAGCCCGATTCTGCAGGCGCTGCGACGGTCGGAGTCGATCCGCATGCGCGACGAAGTTTTCTGGCGGCAGGACGGCACGGCGATTCCGGTGGAGTACAGCGCCAACCCGATCATGGATGATGGACAAATCTCCGGCATGGTGGTGGCCTTCAGAGATGTTTCAGAGCGCAGGCGGCTGGAGAAGATGAAGGACGAGTTCATATCGACGGTGAGCCACGAGCTGCGCACGCCGTTGACCTCGCTGCGCGCATCGCTGGGTCTGATCGCGTCAGGCTCGCTGGACAAACGGCCGGAGAAGCAGCGGCAGATGGTGGAGATGGCGATCGGCAACAGCGATCGTCTGATTCGCCTGGTGAATGACATTCTTGATTTCGACAGTGTGGAGAAAGGGCGGTTGCCGTTGCACCGCCAGCCGGTGCAGGCGATCGATCTGCTGCGGCGCGCCGCGGATGTGGCGCACAACGCTGTTCTGCAAAATCGCATCTCGCTGCACATCGACGCGGTTTCAGCGCCGGTGTTCGCCGACGAGGAACGCATTCTGCAGGTTCTGAACGAACTGGTGAACAACGCCATCAAGTTTTCAGCGAAGGATACGACGATCCGGCTGGCCGCGCAGACCGTGCCCTCCACGAGCGGCGGAAGCGCGCTGGGCGAGGTGTGTTTTATCGTGGAGGACCAGGGCCGCGGCATCTCCCAGGAGAAACTGGAGCGCATCTTCGAACGGTTCCAGCAGGGCGATGCGTCCGACTCGCGGGCGCTGGGCGGGACCGGGCTGGGCCTGGCGCTGTGCCGCAGCATTGTGGAGCAGCACGGCGGACGCATCTGGGCCGAGAGCACGCCGGACAAGGGAAGCCGGTTCCTGTTCACGCTTCCNNCCGGCCGGCGGACAAAAAGCAGATGGCTATTTCCACGCGCGTATTGAATCTTTGTTTCGGGCGGCCGCTGGCCACCAGCGAAGAGCGGGCCGAGCACATCGGCCCCATTGCCGGCATTCCAATCTTTGGACTGGACGCACTGAGCTC
>PLST01000178.1 GCA_003164255.1 Acidobacteriaceae bacterium
ATGATTGGTGTGGTCCGGCCGATTGCCGCTCGATTTCTTCGCTTGCGACAGAGCCGAGGCCTTTCCATCGAACTGCTCGCCGGCATGGTAGCTTTCGCCTTCGCCTCCGCGGCTACCACGGTTGCGCTCGGCCTTCATCCACTCTTCGGAGCGTTTCTTGCCGGGGTATGTTTTCCCCGCGTCAACTCACTGAGTGAGACATTGCGTGGGCGCCTCGAGATGCTGGTTTCGGTTCTGCTGCTCCCGCTGTTTTTTGCGCTCACAGGAATGCGCACGCGCCTCGATTTACTGGACAAGCCTGCCATGTGGCTTTGGGCGGCCACCGTGCTTTTGGCTGCCATGCTCGGAAAGATCGGTGGGGCGACAGCGGGGGCGCGATGGACCGGACAATCGTGGCGTGACTCGCTGGCTCTCGGGGCGCTCCTTAATACGCGAGGACTCGTGGAATTGATTGTCCTCAATATCGGTTACAACGTGGGCGTTTTCTCACCCACGCTTTTCACGATGCTTGTCGTCATGGCTCTCGTTACCACGATGTGCACGACTCCGTTTCTGAATCTTCTCGGCATCCAGAATGACAGCTCGCCGAAGGAAAAGACCGGCGGCAAGCGCATGCCGTCTCCCGTGCTCAACTTATGACTATATCCAGTCCGTTGCAGACCCGCATGTGTCAGTGCCGGTAGATGCCGCTGTGCGGGTGGTAATGTTCCCAGTCGAACCAGTAGTCTTTTAATGCATCAATCCGTGCCAGGCATTGCCCCCTGATTTCGCCGGTCAACGCGCATCCGTCAAATGTCCATTCGCTCAAGGAGCCCGACTCGAAAAGCGTCCAGGGATCGCCTCCCTTCACTGCACCGCGGCCATAGAACTCAAGCGTGCTGCCAGCAATGTTGCGTGAAAAGACGCGCACCGATTTCCCGTCCGGTCCAAGCACCAGCATAATCGGATCGCCACCCACGCGATCGAGCAGCACCGGCGACTGAACTGTCAGACTACTGAGCGGATACGCCTGGGCCACTCCATTCCTGACAACGCCGATGATGGTCTCTCTGTCATTGAGAGTGCCCTTCGTCGCATGAATTACCGTCGGCAGCTTGGAATATTCACTCTCCCAGTTGGCCTTTTCGTACATCGAGGCGTAAGGCGACAACGGCGCCAGCACTGTGCCGTTCGGCTGCCACTGTTTCCAGAGACCGAAGCTGAGCTCATCCTGAGGCAGCAAAGTGAGATGTTGCCCCTTCAACGGTCCGGCGATGGCGGCACCTGTTACTTGTTGCCAATAGCTCCCGGTCTCCTCATCGCGCATCAGGAAGTTCTGGTTATTAATGCCCGCGAGATGAAAGTGAAGTTCGCGTCCGTTCATGCTGCGGGTCCAGACCAGACCCGTGTGGCAAAGCGTTCAATAAGTTACGACCATCGGTAACCCGTGCAGCCGGTCGTTCACAATGTGGTGGTAACCCATTTCGCGAATCGGATAAGCGCGACTCTCTCCACCGAGAGTGACGGCAATGACCATGTCGCTCGCATCGAGTGAGGCCTTCTGGGCTGCGATATAGTGCGGCTCACCGAAAGGATGGAACATGAGCTCATAGGGATTGATCCACGCTGAAACGGCCCCAAGGATGACAAACGCAATCGAAGGAGCCAGGATCAATCGTGAAATCCAACCCGCACGTCGACCCACAAGGAGCGCCACGGCAGTAACTGCCAGTGCGAGGATCAATAAGATGGGCTTGTTGTGAAGCAGCACCCAAAGGGCACGATCGAGGGCCGCGGGCGTCTGTTCTCGAAAAGGCCGAATCACGTAAATTGGATACGCTGCGAAAGCCAGGGTGCCCAGACTGGCGAGGAAAAGCCAGAGTGCCTGCGAAATCCCCTGTGAATGTTTGCGTATGTAATCCGAGACGGCGGTCAACATAGAATCCCATTCTACCCCGAACCTCAAAACCCGCAACCCGTCATTCGGCTATCGGACTCCCAGCTCAGCCACTGGCGCCAGTTTGCAACCATGAACCGTCGATCTTACTGCGCCCGTCCTAAATTCATCCTTTTGGTGGATCTAAATCGGTGCTTTGCTTTGCTACACTGCGCGAATGGCGATTCCTACCGAACAAATTGGAAGCATTCCCCGCCCTCCCCAATTACTTGAATCGATCAAGTCCTTCGAGACCGGCGCGATTAACGCCCAAGCGCTCGAGCGCCAGTACGAGGAGGCGCTGCGCGAGACGATCATTCGTCTGGAACATACCGATTCGCCGGTCATCACCGACGGCGAACAGACCAAGCCCAGCTTTGCCACCTACCCTCTTACCGGCCTGAAGAATCTGGCGCCGGATGGCGTTGTGATCCCGTTTGCGGATGGACATCAGCGCCAACTGCCTCGGCTTACGAGCGGCCCATTCCGTTATGCAATACACGCCGATAGCTATACCAAGGCGGCCCTCGGGTACACGAAGCGGCCCGTAAAGCAGGCGGTCATATCGGCATCCGCATTGAGCCTGCTCTACCCCGGCGATGGTCTCCCCGGCTATTCGCGTGAGAGATTTATCTCCGATCTTGTCGATGAGGCAGAAGCGGATATACGCGGCGCTCTCGATGCGGGCGCGGCATGCGTTCAGATTGACTTTACCGAGGGCCGGCTCTCATTGAAGCTTGATCCCTCCGGTGCACTGCTGCGGAGCCTTGTAGCACTGAACAATCAGGTGCTCAATCGCTTTTCGGCAGAGGATCGTCCTAGAATTGGAGTGCATGTGTGCCCTGGCGGCGATCACGATTCAACCCATAGCGCGGACGTCGACTACGCAACATTCCTTCCGGACCTTTTCAAAATGAACGTAGGCCGCTTCTATCTTCAGATGGCCAGCGAACCTGACAAGAAGCGCATGCTGCGGATCATTGGTCAGCTTGTGGCGACTGATCAACGTGTCTTCGTGGGAGTGATCGACCCGATCGATCCAATTGTAGAAACGGCTGCACAGGTCCGAGATCGCGTTCTTGAGGCTGCTTCCATCCTGCCAATCGCGCAGCTGGGGACAACGGATGATTGCGGCTTTGCTCCCTTCGCCGACGACACGTCCACGGCTCGTGAAATTGCGTTCAGCAAGATTCGCGCCAGGGTCCAGGGCACGGAGCAGGCAGCTCGCGAACTGGGCGTNNTGGCGGAAGCGCGTGTGAGTCGAACACACCGTCGCCCGTTAAGGACGACCGCCGGTTTTGAAGACCGGGAGGATCACCGGAGCCTAAGCACTTCCGTCCCATCGCTTTCTCAAATGCTACTTGCCCATCGTACACGCCGCGCCAGCAACGTTCGAGAAAATGAGGAGATGATCTTGGACCATCCCCAAACTGTTCGCTTGACGCAGCAAGTAAAGGCCGGCGGCTGCGCAAGCAAACTTCCGGCAGGCTCCCTCCGGCAGGTATTGTCCGCCCTTCCGGCGCAGACCGACCCTGATCTCTTGGTTGGGTTTGAGACTTCTGACGATGCCGGGATTTACCGCATCGGATCCGGACAGGCTCTGGTGCAGACCATCGACTTCTTCACTCCGCTGGTCGATGACCCGTTCACATTCGGTCAGATCGCTGCGGCCAATGCCTTGAGCGATGTCTATGCGATGGGAGGCCGCCCGCTCACTGCGCTTGCAGTTGTATGTTTCCCTCAGGAAGCAGACCTCACGATTCTTGAGCAGATCATGCGCGGCGGTCTCGCGAAGATGGCAGAAGCAAAATGTACAGTGGTCGGGGGTCACTCGGTTCGCGACGCCGAGATGAAATTCGGATACGCTGTCACCGGTCTCATCGATCCGGCTCGCATCTACACGAATGCCCGGGCGCTCCCTGGAGATGCGCTGATACTTACGAAGCCAATCGGAACTGGAGTTATCACCACTGCCCTTAAGCAAGGCAAGTCAGAGCCCGCCTGGGTGGGCCGGGCCATCCTCTCCATGACAACGTTGAACGATAAAGCCTCCGCCATTGCGTCTGCTTGTCCGGGGGTCCACACAATAACGGATATCACAGGCTTCGGACTGTTGGGGCACGGCCGCGAAATGGCCCTCGGTAGTGGAGTCACACTGGAGATTAACGCTAATCGCGTGCCCTTGATTGACGGGGCACTCGATGCGGTTCGCGTTGGAGCGATCCCCGGTGGTTTGCTCAACAATCGTGAATTTGCCGAGTGCCTGGTTGCAGATGCTCCTGAAAGCCACATCTCTGATGACCTCCGTTCATTGCTCTATGATCCGCAAACATCGGGGGGACTGCTCATCTCGGTCGCCTCTGAGAACGCTGCGGAATTACTCGGGAGACTGCAGGGTGCTGGCCTTCCCGCAGCGATTATCGGGCGTGTCTCGGGCCCCTTTGTTGCAGGTGCTGGCAGGCCGGCCATCATTCTGCGATGATGNNATACGAGCCACCAGCTTTTCAGGCTGCTTCCGTCCGTCAGTGATCTGCTTTTGACACCTGCGTGCCGACAGCTCCTCGCTACCCATCCGCACAATGCGGTTGTGTCTTCAGCCCGCCAATCCATTGCAGAATTGCGCCTTGAAGTTATCTCCGGAATGCATACGGAACCCAGCCTGCAAGCTATGGTCGCTCAGTTGCCAGAGATGATCGCGAATCACATCGAATTGGGGAGACGTTACTCACTTCGCCCAGTGATAAATGCGACCGGTGTGATTCTCCATACTAATCTGGGACGCGCGCCATTGAGTGATGCAGCCCTTCGTCATTTAGTCGAAGTCGCGCAGGGCTACTGCAACCTCGAACTAGATCTTGAATCCGGCCTTCGCAGCAGGAGAGACATACACGTCGAGTCCGTCGTACTGCGCGTTCTGAACGGAGCCAGTGCCCGCGCAACAGACCCTGATCGGCACGGCGTGATCATCGTCAATAATTGTGCAGCCGCCACTTTTCTAGCGCTGAACTCTCTTGCGGAGAAGTCTGAAGTCCTCGTCTCTCGCGGGGAACTCGTCGAGATTGGCGGTGGCTTCCGGATCCCCGAGATTATGGAGAAATCCGGAGCAGTCTTGAAGGAGGTTGGCACCACCAACCGCACCCGCCTCGCTGACTACGAGAGCGCACTCGGCCCGGAGACTGGCCTCCTGCTCCGCGTGCATCAATCGAATTTCAGCATCGAAGGTTTCTCCGAAAGGCCATCGCTGCAGGAGTTGGTTGAGCTAGCCAAACGAACAGGCATCACGCTCTTCGAGGATCAAGGCACCGGCCTTCTTTCGTCGCTCGAACGTTTCGGAATCAACGGAGAACCCAGCTTGCTTCAGTCCTTTGCTTGCGGAGTAGACTTGATTGCCGCGAGCGGAGACAAGTTGCTCGGCGGACCGCAATGCGGAATTCTTGTCGGCAGGAAGGATCTCATTGAACGCATTCGGAAGAACCCGCTGCTAAGAGCATTCCGCGTTGATAAGCTCACGTATGCAGCGCTGGAAGCAACGTTGCAGGAACACCTGTCAGAAGACGCAACGACCATTCCCATTGAACGAATGATGGGTGTTCTTTCAGAAGAAATTATGCGCCGGTGCCGGCAGATCGCTGGGCAGACTGTGTGTTCTGACCTCGCTCTTAATGTGGTTCCGGTTGTCAGTCTCATAGGAGGAGGAACCGCACCCAAGGCATCGCTCGAGAGTTTCGCCATATCGGTACGCCATGTCACTCATACAGCCGCCGAACTTCTTGCAGCGCTTCGTAGACTCGAACCGCCGATCATCGGACGCATTGCGGACGATACCGTGTTATTGGACCTGCGCACGGTACCACCAGAATTCGACGCCGACCTCGCATCGCTTCTGAGTAGTCTCTAACCACAACACGAGGAAACAGCAGCTCCCATGGAATCTCTTGCATGACGAACCCGCCTAGATCCATCGTCATCGGGACCGCCGGTCACATCGATCACGGCAAGACAACGCTGGTCCGCGCACTCACTGGCATTGACCCTGATCGGCTACCAGAAGAGAAGCGGCGCGGCATCACCATTGACCTGGGATTCGCATCCTTTGAGATGCAGGCACCGGACGGATCGCCTCTCCGGATCAGCTTCGTAGATGTTCCGGGCCACAATCTCTTCGTTCGCAACATGCTCGCCGGCGCCGGTTGCGTCCCAGCGGTCATGCTCGTCGTCGCGGCCAATGAGGGCATTATGCCGCAGACTGTGGAACATCTTGCCATCTGCGAACTCCTAGGCATCTCTCAGGGAATGACCGTCATCACCAAAGCGGATTCCGTGAACGCTTCTCAAATACATGACGTGACTCGTTCCATCGAGAGATTTCTTGAAGGGACTTTTCTGGGCAATGAACGATCTCCCATACTGCCCGTAAGCGCCACAACTGGCGAAGGTCTGGAGGATGTCCGCGCGGAATTGTTCAAACTTGGCCTCCGCACTCATCAAGAGAACTCTGACGCTTTACTGCGAATGCCGCTTGACCGCTCCTTCGTCATGAAAGGGTTCGGCGCCGTCGTCACCGGAACACTGATGTCGGGAAGCATNNTCGCCAGTGGATACGATCGACGTAGAGGCCAGGCTTCTCCAAAATGCGTCAGCGTTGAAGCATCGAGCAAGCATTCACTTCCACGCCTTCACTTCGGAGACCATGGCGAGTATCTCCCTCTACGGATATGAAGCAGTCCAGCCGGGAACTGCTCGGCTGATGCGCATCAAGCTTGCCGAGCCAAGTGTGCTCGTTCCTGGCGACCGCTTCGTCCTCCGCCAACCCTCGCCTGCCGGTACGATTGGAGGCGGCCGTGTCCTCGATGCGCATCCGGAACCTCGCCTCCGGAAGGCTGCTACAGCAAAATGGCTGGAGCAGTTGAAGACGGCTTTTCCAACTCAGCAGATCGTGTTGCGGGTGGTCCGCCGCAAGACGAAAGGTATGACTCTTGACTCCCTCTCTGCCGAGACAGGTCTGACCGTGGATGCGCTCTACAGTCAAATCGCTCTCGCACTGCAATGCGGAGACTTATTGCTCATCTCCGGTGATTTGCTCCTCAGCCGCGAAGGCCTCCTCAGCGCGGCAGGGGCAATCACGTCTTCCCTGAAGACCGGCCTGCTGATGAAATCCTCCGAACTGCGCAGCCAGACAGCCCTCGGCCCCGAAGTCTTCGAATTCGTGTTGGGTTCCCTGGTGCGGGAGCGAAGGGTCCGGCTTTCTGGCGAATCGGTCTCCATCTACTGTGCCGAAGGTGAATCCTCGAACGCGGAGACCGAACGGCTGGCAGCGGTTGCAAATACATATCGGGCGGCCGGGCTTGCCGCTCCCTCGGTCTCGGAACTCGCTCAGATACTCAATCTCAGCGAATCAGAAATGCGCCGGCGCGTCACTCTGCTTCAGCGCAACAAGACCATCGTGCGCATGGGAAACGATAACTTGTTCATCCATTCCGAGGCGCTCAATGAACTCTCAGCCAAGATCACGCAGCTTCGCGGCAGCCTGATAGATGTCGGTGGCTTCAAACAGCTTACCGGGCTCTCCCGAAAGTATGCCATTCCGCTGCTTGAGTATCTTGACCGCCAGCGGATCACCCGAAACCAAGGTGATCGGCGCCTGGTCCTCTAGCTTTTCCACTAAGCCCGCGGGTGGATGCGGTTCCGCCTGAATCTGTGCAATATTGCCAACAACTTTGGGACAAGACTTGGCTTCCGATGCCTGACGACGAAACCAAGATCAAGATCATTGAAGATCGTGACGCGACCGGGGAAGTGGCGCAGGTCTACGACGAGTGGCGCGCAAAGCCAGGCCGCCAGCAAATGCCTGGCATTTTGAAGTTCTTCAGCCACCGTCCCGACTCTCTGCGGCAGGTGATGCAATTCAGCGACACAGTCCATTTCTCGGAAGGTCATCTCAACCGCGGTAGCAACAAATGCGTTGCCGTTCCGGCTCTGGTGCGGGCCTGTCGTGGGCATCAACAATGCACCTCTCTAGTTTGGAATTCGGTTCCATCTATCATTTCTTATCAAGCAATCTCGGCGGGTTGGGGTTCGGGAAGCAGATCAATTGGCCGCCCTCTGGCCCCCAAAATCCGGTAGCGGGGCAGGGCAAACATGAGCAGACAGGGGATAAGGGCAGGGACGGCCAGCAACTGAATCGTAATGGGCCGGTAGGAGCCGATCGTGTCAAATACACGACCTACGAGGATAGGTCCAGTTGCGGCTCCGATGGCATATGTGGTCCAGGTGAGAGCGTAGAGGGTGGAAAAGCGCTTGAGACCGAAATAGCGACCCAGCAGGTACGGCGTGATGTCACCCTCGCTTCCCATGCTGAATCCTATAAGTGCGGCAGCGATGAGGCCCGAGGTCAGACTGTTGGCAACCGAAAGCAACACAATGCCGAGCACCGTCATCAGCAGCATCACCTGGCAAACGCGTGGGCCAAAGAAGCGGTCGAGAAAGAGACCCGTAAGAAGGCGTCCAATCAACCCTGTGGCTCCAATGATGGAGACGGACCAGGCCGCGCCGGCAGCAGACACTCCGCGATCGGTAAGCAGCGCGGAGAGATGCGCGATGGTTCCATTCACGCTGACAGCGTAGAGACAAACGGTGGCGGCGAGAATCCAAAAGGCCGGTGTCGCAAGCGCCTCGATAACGGTTTCACCAAGTTCCGTGGAGATATCTTGATCCTGCTGAGCTACAGGCCGTTCCCGGACGAAGACTGCGGTGAGAGGAAATCCAACTGCAAACGCGAGCAGACCGAGGGTGAGGTAGGCGACGCGCCATCCCAGGTGCGTGATGACAGCTTGAACAAGGATGGGAAGCAGCATGGCTCCCAGGCCAGTGCCGGCAAGCATGATTGAAAGCGCGAAGCCGCGGCGGCGGTTGAACCAAGTTGAAATAGCGCGAGAGTAGCCAATATAGGCGGTTCCGTTCCCCACCAGGCCAATAACAAAGAACGTGAGATAGAAGTGCAGCAGATGCGGCGTCAGCAATGCAAGCGAAACATAGGCTGCAGAGAAAATCACAATGCACGGCAGCACGATGCGGCGCGGCTTATAGCGGTCCAGCAGGAAGCCAAGCCCGGGCGAGGCCGCGGCAAGGGTGAGTGCTGCAATGCTGAATCCCGCAGAGGTGGTTTCCCGGTGCCAGCCGAAACTCTCTGCCAGCGGCTTGATGAAGAGGCCGAATGTGTAAGGCACGATCGCCGCAAAGCTGACCATAATCCCAAAGAAGCTCGCGAGAACGATCTTCCAGCCAGGGTAGCCGATTTGGGATTCATCGAGTGAGGGTTCGGCCGACTTCAGTAATGGCTCGCGCATGGGTGAAAGCGACCTCGGATAGCGATTTTCTCAGCGTGACGGTCATCGTCTTCTTCGGAGTCGAAAGGAACGCATTTCGAATGTTGGGTTCAGCGCCGCATTGTGGCAATTGCGGCCTCGGTCACTCCGGTGTAACCGTGTTCTACGATCAGGGCCGCCCTTTGCCGATAGACGTCTGGATCCTGAGGAGCCCAGGTACCCAAACCATCGACATAGCGATTGCACATGCAGAAGACCGCGGCAATCAGGACGGTATCGTGGATTTCCAGATCCGTGGCGCCTTTATCGCGCGCCGCGGCAATATCCTCCGCCGTTACGTGCTTGCCCCCAAGTTGCACCTTTCCGGCAATATTCAGCAACGCCTTCAGCTTTGGGGAGATTTCTGCGCTCGGCCAGTCCGTCTTCACTTTCTGGACCAGCGCCTCGTCGTGTCCAAGTTGCGCCGCGGCCACTGCTCCGTGAATCGTCTGGCAGAAGAAGCAATCGTTGCGCCAGGAGACGTGCGTGGCGATCATCTCTCGTTCACCGCGCGACAACGTGCTTGGCCCGCGCAGCAGGATATTGACCAATTCATTCAGGGGCGCCGCGGTTTCAGGACGAAACGTCATGGGGCCGAGAATGCCAGGAAACTCTTTGCCTAGTTCCTCGGCAATTGGAAGTTGAATATGGGCCATCGATAACACTCCATTCAAGGGGAATTGCGTTTACCTCTACGCAGCAAGAGAATCGAACCACAGAATGCGCTCATCGTACGTTGAGCCGGGTGCTTTGGTCTTCCACCAAACGATGGAGAGCAGTTTCCTGCCGAACTAACTCACTCCATGCCAGTCCTGAGGTCATGATTGAGGATCACTCTGACCAAGCCGTCGGGCCATGGTCGCAAGCAGCTTCGGCCGCACGTTTGGCCGTGTCCAGGGGCATTCGGCGATGCAAATTCCGCACGATGCCGTTTCGGCAAAGAACGGAATGCACTTGTCGAAGTCCACATACCAGCGTTCAACGCCGCGCACCATTTGCTTATGTTCACTGATCGCGCCTGGTGGGCAAACGTTGGTGCAAACCTGGCAGGTAGAGCAGAAATCATCCGCCCCGAAGCAGTCGGGCTTTGTGGCCACAAGCGGCATATCCGTGGTCACTCCTGCCAGACGCAATCCAGCTCCATACTGCCTGTTAATCAGCGAGCCGTGTTTACCAAGCTCTCCCAATCCCGAGGCAATGGCCGGCGGAATCAACAGCAATGCGCCTGCAGACGGCCCAGGATAAGCCTGGGCGTTATAGCCCTGAGAACGGATCCAATTGGCAAGGGCAAAGGAGACGCGCGTCCCTCGTGCGTACTGCTCGCCAATTTCGGTTACGCCGATGCCGTTGGTCTCATCCGAAGGAACTTCTTTCAATCGCTCATAGTTGGGAGCCAGAGCCAGCACAATCACCCACGGATCGTCGATCGTGTATCCCTCGAAGACGTAGAGCGGATCCATTGGCGCAATGCCCGCGCCGCCAGCCTCATGCGCCAGCGCAAAGGCGGTTGCTTCAGCCGCAAACTCCTCCGGTGNNTCGCCATAGGGATGCTTGTCGGGCGGATGCCAGAAAAAGGGCGACGGCCTGCGAGGCTCGGTTTCTCCGAGCCCGTTGATTGGATTTCCTGAAACCTTGAGCAGGGCAAGCGTCTCCGGCTTGGCCTGGTAGCTGTTGCGCCGGGGACGCCTCGGATTTCCAGACGCAGACTTCGCTTCGTCCTGCATTGCCGGTTGTATATTCGACATCGATGCTCTCCTAAAAGCTGAACTTCGCGGAAAGCTGAAACTGCCGCGCGGCTCCGGCAAACGTTGGAGTGCCAAAAGTCGGATTGGCTGGGCTGGTGACCCCGTCTCCAAAGGCCTTGGGGACTGGCCCGGCGAATTCCCCTGCGCCATAGACCTGATCCACATCCTGCACATTGACGCGATTCAGGAGGTTCAACGCTTCCGCGCTCAGCTTCAACTCGAGCCGCTCATTCAAGCTCAAGAGCTTTTGCAGGCGAAGGTCCGTGTCGTAGTACGACGCCCCGCGATACGTGTTTCGGCCAATGTTGCCGACGCGGTCGTTGAAGGGGAAGCCATCGCCATTCACATCGGACCCCGCGAGAATGCTGTAGTACTGAGGGCTCTGCAACGTATTGAGCATGGAAAACTCAAAGTTGCGCAGTGGAGCGGCCCAGGTCTTCGGCGACCGTCCCAACAGCGTCAGGACCAGCCGATGACGCACATCATTGTCGCCGACCGCACGATCCAGTTGCGGATCAAGATAGTCCTGAGGTTCATCCTGCAGCTGGTTTTCCGTCTCGATGTCGATGGATTTTCCGTAGACATAGTTGGCCAGCACGCTGAAGGCCTGCCCAAACTCTTTGCGCAGGCTCACGGTTCCGGCATTGTAGATGGACCAGCCCGAGGCCGATGCCTCCAGTACGAAGCCGAAATTCGGGTCGGCAGGCGTGAACTTCTGCCTGCCATCGGAGAGGAAGCCGTTCGGGACGCCATTGATGCTGTTGGAGCTCTCCAGATGTATCGCATGGAGATAGTGATAGGCAACCGTGAGAAACCACTTATTCCCCAACTCGTTTTCGACCTCCAGGCTGGCTTGCTCGGAGTAGTTCGAAGGATAGTTTCGTTTCACAAATCCCAACGGAAACTGACTCAGGATTGCAGGGTTTGGGTAAATTCCATTGTGCGTGAAGTTAGAGAAAGCGCCGCCTGCAAGCACCGGCCCGGCGGTCCCCACCATGCCGGCCGGTCCAAACCCGACAAGATCATTTCCTGGATTGGTGAACTCAGGCAGAATCGGCTGATTCATGTTTGTAAAGGCGGACGCACCGTGCCAGCCGTTGATCAAGCTGCTGTATTCCAACGATCCGGTGTATACGCCGAAGCTGGTGCGCACTACGCCTTTTCCGTCGCGATAACCATAGGCGACTCCAACCCGCGGCTGGACATTTCCAAGATTCGTCTGATTCATCTTGCCCAGAATGCGAAGGTCGCTTGATGAAGGAAGAAAATCAAGGTCGTAGCGCACCCCGAAAGAGAGAGTGAGATTTGGGAGCACTCTCCATTGATCTTGCACATAGAAGCCGGCGAGTTTGTGCCAGAATGCAATCGCGTCGGCAGCCTCGTGCGCCGGTCCGTCCGGTCCGTCGTAGAACCCGTTCTGCCAGGGCAATCCGCGCTGCGGAACCTGGTTTCCAAAATCGGCCCGGGTCTGCTGGAAGAGAAACTCAACTGCGGTTCCGGGTCCAAAGTGGCTGAAAGGCCCGGCGCCGAAGAAACTCTGCGGACTGAAGATTCCTACGCCCGGCGTGAAGTAAGGCGTCTGCGCGGAGAACCAGATCGGCTCAAACTCCGCTCCAATCTTGATGGAGTTGGAGTCGTGGGAATAGGTCAGCGCCTCTCTGGATTGGAAGTGGTGCTCGCTGTAGTAATCGACTCCGCCGAGAAATCCTCCACTGTAGAGCGTATCGGCGACATCGATGGCCGGCTCAAAGCCTGCGCCAACCGGATCCATGTAAAAGATTCGCCGGCCAAACGCAACCGAACTCTCCGACGCCCAGCGGCTGCTGAGAAGATGAAAGAGATTTCCGTATGCCGTCTGATCGTGAATGAGATTGTCGCGATAGCTCGATGGCAGTCCCTGTCCTGGAGAGGTGGCCGCAGTGTTCCCATTCCTTACATCGGTGAATAAGTAACCGGCGGATAATGTGCTTTTGTCGCTCAGCACGTTGGTGACTTTTCCGAAGGCATTGTCATAATCGCCAATTTGTAAAATCGAACCAAGATTCTCGGGCGAAAGGCCGAGATCGGTCTTGACTTGATTGATACTGGGAGTTCCCGGTCCAAGGCAGCCCTGGGTATTGATGCAGCTCAGAATGAAATGCGAGTAAATGGGCGATTGCGCCCGCCGCTGGCCTTCGTAGCCTGCAAAGTAGAAAGCTTTGTCCTTGCGTAATGGGCCGCCCAAGGTCGCGCCAAACTGGTTGAATCGTAGAGCATTGAATCCGGGCGCGGAGAGAAGATTGCTCGCATCGGCAACATTATTGCGGGCATACTCGTAGACCGATCCGTGCAGGTCGTCAGTTCCGGATTTGGTGATGGTGTTCACGGCCGCACCCAGGTTTAACCCGCCGCCGGCAGCGTCTGGACCATCGACGACGCGAAACTCCTGCACCCAATCAAGCGATGGGCTTACGCGCTGGACTCCCGAGACGGTGGTCGTGTAGTTGACGCCGTCCAGGCCATAAAAAACACTATGCGTCTCTCGCAAACCTCCGAAGCTGATCTCCAGCTCCGATTCCTGAAATGCCGACTGGGCGCCCGAACTCGAATTCCTTCCGACGGTCGCCGTTGGAGTTAATAAGACGAAATCGATAAAGTCCCGGTCAGAGATAGGCAGGTCTGCTATTTGTTTTGGAGCGATCACCTGGCTGCCTTCCGTTCTTTCCTTATCCACGCCCTGGTTCGTGTCGTGCACTTCCACTTCTTCGGTCGCAGCGCGGAGGCGGAGCCTGATTTGCAAAGATGCCTCCTGACCCAGCGTCAGAGTCAGCGGCGCTTCATACGCGCCAAAGCCGTCCGCTTCCGCAGCAAATTTGTATTCTCCGGCAGGAAGACCTGAAATCACCGCCAATCCGAGCTTGTCCGAAACTCCGGTCCGGACTACTCCTGTGTCCACATTGCGAACCGAAACACTTGCTTGCGGGAGGACTTTGCCCTCTGGATCGCTGACTGTAAGATTCAGCGTCGCAAACTGTTGGCCTTGCAGAAGGACGGCGGGCGCAGAGAGGAGCAACACTGCCAGAAGCATTCGAAGCGTGTAAAACAAACGCCCAGGGAAAGGGAGAACCTGCAAATCATGCATGTTGGATGGCCTCGACAGAACAGGAATTNNGGAATTAATAGCTCAGGCCGGATTATTGGCCATGGTGTTGCCGGGCGCAAGCTCCATATGTATTACCTTGTCCTCAATCGGAGGGTGGAGAGGTATTACGGGGTTCGTGCCCATGATTCCGCAATTCCATCCTTCGAAGAGTGATCTCACTTCAAGGGTGGACTACACTTCCCTGCATCTCGATTTCGACTACATCTATTGACAGCATCCCTCCCGCTTCCTTGTTTGAGGCAGTCTTCAGCTCGCAAGCCAGGACAGCAAGCGTCGCAACGCTTGAAGCTGTGTACACCGAAGTTCTGCGCGGCACGATTAGCCAGTTTGAGCAGACCGGGTCAACTGTCATCAGTGACGGCGAGCAAGCCCAACCCAGTTTCGCGACTGATCCTCTCTCCGGACCAGCCAAAATTGCGGTCGACGGGGTGATCATCCCGTTTGCAGACGGCAATACCAGACAGGTGCCGCGTCTGACTGTTGGCCCTTTCCGATATAGTGCGCATGCAGCCACTTATGTTTGGGGGTGCGTCGCTCTGCGCAATCGCCAGTAAGCAAGCCGTCATATCGGCGTCAGCGCTCAGCCTGCTCTACCCGTTGAAGCCAGTTCCCGGTTATTCACGCTAGCAGTTTCTTGAGGATTTGATCGATGAGGTGGAGTTTTTACGTCCAGGTGGAATGGATTCGCAGACAATGGCCGAGTTATATGGCGCACACAGCGTCCTGCAAAGGCTTTGGCGATCAGGCCTCGCCTATACTCTTTTCCATTGGCCGGCGGACATCATCAACATCGTGTGTACCCTCGCAGGGATGTCAACGCAAGATGCCCAGACAATGCAAAGCATCGCAAATGCTTTCAAGAAGCATGAAAGCGATTTGAAATAGGGAGATCTTTCAGCTTCAAAACAGGACTACGTTATGCTGAAATAGGATTTGCCAGCCACCAGTTCGACATCTTCAACCAGTAGTAGAACGCAGCCCAACACCA